>JALTOP010000180.1 GCA_027000105.1 Planctomycetaceae bacterium
AGATATCATCGTTGTCAGCATCCAGAAGACTCTACCGGGAAGCCCTGTGAAAAAGGGGCAAGTTGTTCGAGCTGTGATTGTTCGAACCCGAAACGCGATCCGTCGTGATGACGGGAGCTATGTCCGGTTTGACAAAAACGCGGTTGTTCTTGTCGATAAGGACGGCACCCCGAGAGGCACTCGAATTTTTGGAGCGGTCGCCCGTGAATTGCGTGAGAAACGCTTCATGAAAATTGTCAGCCTTGCCAGCGAAGTCGTGTAGAACGAGTCTCCGGTCTTTTCAGATTGATGCGTCGTGTTGGCCACTTTTTTCGGCCGGGAAGTATGACTGGGCGGGTTCTGCCTGAATTTTTTTGTTCTAACGTTTGCGTTGGAACGTCTTGTTGAATCGTAAAATTGTTGGTCGTCGATACTATGAAAATTAAAAAAGGTGATTATGTTGTCGTCATCACAGGCGATGATGCATCGAGCAGCCCGAAGCTGGTTCTGCAGGTGCTTTCGGGTGGTCAGAAAATGATCGTCCAGGGAGTCAACCAGGTTTACAAGCACGTTAAAAGGGGGCACCCCAAGAGCCCTTCCGGCGGTCGCTTGCAGATGGAAATGCCCATCCAGAGCAGCAACGTGATGTACTACTGCCAGAACTGCCAGAAGCCGACGCGATTGGGGTTTCGATACGATGACGAAGGAGCCAAGTTTCGCTATTGCAAAAAGTGCGATGCCTCCTGTGGCGAACCGATCAGCCCAAAACGAGCCAAATACGCCAAGGCGGGTAACTGAGTACAGCAAGTGTGATTGATGTGTCCTGTTTGGTCGCGTTTCACAGTTGCAGGGCGACGGACGGCGTTGATCATCAGTTTGACAGTTTGACACTGAGAGGGAACCGAGAATCCCGGACTTTTCATTCATCATTTATAAAGACTCAAGGGGTGGTCAGTAATGGCCCGTTTAGCTGAAAAATACAAAAATGAAATCGTTCCTCAACTGAAGGAAGAGTTTGGTCGCAGCAACGTCCATTCGCTCCCCAAGTTGACCAAGATCGTATTGAACATGGGCGTGGGCGGTGCAATCCAGGATCGCAAACGCCTTGAGGAAGCGGTTCTCCATCTTTCTGTCATTTCCGGGCAGAAACCGGAAATTACAAGAGCGAAGAAATCGGTCGCGGGGTTCAAGTTGCGAGAAGGAATGGAAATCGGCTGCAGGGTCACATTACGCGGCAAGCGGATGTACGAATTCCTGGATCGTTTGATCACACTCGCCTTGCCTCGTGTTCGTGACTTTCGTGGCGTCAAGGTGAAAGCATTCGACGGAAACGGCAATTACAGTTTGGGACTTGCCGAACAGATGGTTTTTCCGGAGGTCGATGCCGATAACGCCAAGTATACTCAGGGATTGAATATCACCTTTGTTACCGATTCAAACAGTGACGAAGAAGTGAAGGTTCTGTTGGAAAAATTCGGGATGCCATTCAGTAAACCTGGTGGCCGTTAGAGTTCAGGTTTGATACAGTCTTTCCTGTTTTGAGTTGTTTTGTCTTCAGGTAGTAATAGAATAGGGCTTTTGAGCCATGATGACCGATCCGGTTGCAGACATGTTGACAAGAATCCGAAATGCGATTGCGATCGAGAGATCGATTGTCGATATGCCCTGCTCAAAATTGAAAAAGGCAATTGCAGATGTTCTCAAACGTGAGGGGTACATCTGGAATTATGAAGAAGTCGAAAGTTCTCCCCAGAACATCCTGCGAATCCAGTTGAAGTACGGCCCCAATGGCGAACGTGTCATTCAGAAGATCATGCGAACCAGTAAGCCTGGTCGCCGAAAATATTCGGGAGTCAAAGAGACTCCGGAAGTGAAGCAGGGGATGGGGATTTGTATCCTTTCAACGAGTAAAGGGGTACTGAGTAATCGTGAGGCGAAAGCCAAGGGTGTCGGCGGCGAGATCCTTTGTACGATCTGGTAAGCCGTAGCCGTCTGCTCCGCTGTTTGCCCTGTCTGCCCTGTTTGGATGACGAATGTCAAACCGGAACTGGCAGGAAATGGTCGGCGTTCTGGTTCTGAATGATGGCGATTGGTGTTTTTTTACTCTGTTTCTGACTGAAAAATGGTAACGCGTTAGGTGACCATTGCTCTTTGCAGCACAAGGTATTTGTTGTTATGTCTCGTATTGGTAAGAAACCGATTCCTATTCCCGATAAAGTTGAAGTGACGATCCAGGGAAGGGAAGTGACTGTCAAGGGTCCTCATGGGACGCTTTCCATTCAACATCATCCGTTGATATCTGTCGCGATTGAGAGCGATCCTCCGCAGGTCGTGGTGACTCGTCCGGATGATACCCGCCAGGCGCGTTCGTTACATGGATTAACCCGTAGCCTGATCAACAATATGGTTGTCGGCGTGGAAAAATTGTACGAGAAACGATTGGAAGTCGTCGGAGTTGGTTATCAGGCGAGCATGCAGGGGAAGACGCTTTCTCTGCAGGTCGGGTTCGCCAATACGATTACACTTCCCATTCCGGAAGGGGTGACATGCGAACTACCTTCTGGAACCCTGATCATTTTGAAAAGTCCGGACAAACATGCCATCGGACAGTTTGCCGCGAATATCCGTCAGGTGCGTCCGCCAGAACCGTACAAGGGAAAAGGGATTCGTTATCAGGGTGAACACATTCGGAGAAAAGCCGGGAAAGCGTTCGCAAAATAGGTGTTGCAGGCCGTTGTGCGGATCGCTGTATTGAGGGTCGGCATCGGGAGAAGGCAGGACAGCACATTTTGGTGTGCCTTATTTATCGTAAATTTAGATATTCAATGTTGGCAGGTTAGCCGTGAAACTTCATAAAAGAATTCGAAACCGAAAAAACCGCAGAGCCTTTCGCGTTCGTAATCGTGTGCGCCGTACAGGACGCTTGAGACTGAGTGTTTTTCGCAGTAATCGTCATATGTATGCACAGATTATTGATGACGAAGTCGGAAAGACGCTCGTCAGCGCCAGCACGATGGAAGGGGCCGTTGCGGGACCGGGCAAGTATGCGGGTAATGTTGATGCCGCTGCCAAAATCGGACAGCTGATCGCCTCGCGTGCCAAGGAAAAAGGGATCGAGGAAGTTGCGTTTGATCGCGGCAAGTTCATGTATCACGGTCGTGTGAAAGCGCTTGCCGAGGCGGCTCGCGAAGGGGGGTTGAAGTTCTAGAGTGGCGGGCAGCAATTGATGCCTGGTGTTGTCGGATATTTCGCGAATAAAAAACCCGGAATCGCCTTCAACAAGATTTTGAAAGTTTGAGACGGGGGTGTTTTTCACTCAGGCTGCTTGCAGTAGTGATGTTGCCCTCATAGAATGAACCGCTTACTGTTTTGAGGACAACCTTTCTGCTGGCCAGATACTGCCGTGCGGTTGTGAGGTTGGTGCGAAAGCCTTTGTAGGTGCAGCAGGCGGAAAGCGGATAGAAGAAATCATCAGTTCGGATAAGACGATCGGTAAAAAGTAATAATCGGGAGATTGGAAGTTGGCCAACGAATCAAAATTGGATTCTCAGGAGCGGGTGGTACAAATTCGCCGCTGTGCTTGTACAATCAAGGGTGGCCGGCGATTCAGCTTCGCCGCGATGGTTGTTTTAGGCGACCAGAAAGGGACGGTTGGCTGGGGGTACGGAAAGGCCAATGAAGTTCCTTCTTCCGTTGAAAAAGCCGTGAAAGACGCAGGCCGCCACAAAATTAACGTGACGCTGGACGGGACAACAATTCCTCATGAGGTGGAAGGGCGTTTCGGGGCCGCTCGCGTTCTGCTTCTTCCCGCCAATCCTGGTACCGGGATTATTGCGGGAGCGAGTGTCCGGGCCGTCGTGGAATCTGTTGGCCTGAAAGATATTCTGACCAAGGTTCGCGGTTCGACCAATCCCATTAATGTTGTCAAGGCGACCTTTAACGCGCTGGAAAAACTGCGAACAAAAGAAGATGTAGCACGCTTGCGAGGAGTGGAAGTTTAATGATAATCGACGATGTCCACCGCGGAATACATAAGCGGAAAAAAAGAAAGAGAATCGGAAGGGGGCCTGGTTCCGGTCATGGCAAGACCGCCGGTCGCGGTCATAAAGGGTATGGCTCCCGGGCGGGTTCCAGTACGAGACGTGGATTCGAAGGGGGACAGACTCCGCTGTTCATGCGGGTTGCCAAAAGAGGCTTCAACAACCGTGCGTTTGCCGATGTTGTTGCAGTGATCAATGTCCGGGATATCGAAAATCATTTCAAGGACGGCGATGAAATCACTCCGGAAACCTTACGAGCCAAGGGGCTGGTTCATGGACAGTTCGATCTCGTGAAACTTCTCGGGAATGGTGAGTTAACGAAGAAAGTAACCGTCAAGTTGCACCGTTTCTCTGCTTCCGCAGAGGAAAAAGTGGCCAAAGCGGGCGGAAGTGTTGAACTGCTGGCCCGACCATCAAGGGCTTAAACCTCGCATTTTTTGACCTGCACGACGGTTGTCGTTGAATATCGCTTTGCATCATGTGCCGGTTTGAGTCGATTCCGGACTTCATTTTTGATGCAGGTTTTTCCTCGAACCATTCGGTCGAACCGTGTGAATGGCAGTTCCCAGCAGGCTTGCTCCGAATGAAAAAGATGAAAATGGATTAGAGCGGTTTGGTTTTGGTGTCGGCCATCAAGATGATCCAGTTGCACTGGAACCGTCCAAGCGGTCATTCAAGACGCCTTTCCTTCGGGGGTAAGGCGTCTTTTCTGTTTTTCAGTTGATGACGGCGTGTGGATTTTCTGATTTCGCTTGTGGATTTGCAAAAACGTGCCTGCTGGACTTGCCAAAAGTCCTCAGATTCACGAAAACTCACTCTCGATAATGATCCATTGGTCATTTTTCGGGTTTTAACTGAATAAGCCGTTTCAATTTGGTTGAGGCAATAGACCTTTCAATATTTTGGCAGGCGGGGAAACCTGCTGGTTGTTTCCTGGTTTGTCCGCACTTGTTATTCAAGGTATGCGTCAATGCTTGAAAAGATAATTATGATGTTTCGTATTCCTGAATTACGGAACAAGATTCTGCTAACGGTGGGGCTGTTGGCCGTCTATCGGCTCGGTTTCTGGGTTCCGCTTCCGTTTATTGATCAGGAGCTGTTCAAATCGCAAATGGAGAAACTCCAGTCGGGAGGGGGTGGGTTTGGACAGGTGATCCAGATGGTGTCCCTGTTCTCGGCTTCCAACCTGGGGAACTCGACCATTTTTGGCTTGGGAATCATGCCTTATATTTCTGCTTCGATTATTTTCCAATTGATGGGCAGTGTTTATCCGCCGTTGGAGCAGTTACAGAAAGAGGGGGAAGCGGGTCGAAAGAAAATTAACGAATATACGCGGTATGCCACCGTCGTGATCTGTCTGCTGCAGAGTTATTTTTGGATACGTGCCATATCAGGCGGTTTCGGGAACGAAGGAGCCGGGATGATCATCAAGGCGTATGATGGTTTTTTCGTGCACTCGATTGGTGCCCTGGTAATGACAGCCGGGACTGTCTTTTTGATGTGGCTGGGCGAACAGATCGATGAATTCGGCATCGGCAATGGCATCAGCCTGCTGATCATGGCTGGCATCCTGGCGCGCATGCCCGGGGCGTTCGGCGAATTGACCAAAAACGCGGAACTGGAGCTCGTGGGGCTGAATTCCGGACGCATCGGTGTGGAGACGCTGATCATCCTGGCCATCCTGTTTGTGGCCGTGGTGGTCGGTGTGGTGTTCATCACGCTGGGCCAGCGGCGCATTCCCACGCAGAGCGCCAAGCACGTGCGCGGCCGACGGGTGTATGGCGGTACGCGCCAGTACCTGC
>JALTOP010000181.1 GCA_027000105.1 Planctomycetaceae bacterium
CCCCGGAAATCGGAAGGAAGAGCGGTCAACTTCATGAAAAAGGCTGCGAGATTCATGAACACGGTCCAAAATACCTTTCTGAAGTTCGCCAAAAAAATGAAACTGAAACTGAAAGACCCCGATTATCCGCTCGTGCTGCTCATTTTTGAATCAGATGACGATTTCGATGCGTATGCGGAAAAAATCATGAAGGGGCAGGGGTTATCTGCAGGAAACATATCCGGCTTCTATAACGGTCTCACCAACTATCTGGCGATTCGAATGACCGAGTGTCACACGTTCGAAGTTCCGCTACACGAAGCCATCCATCAACAGGTTTACAATCGCGGTGTCTTGAAACGGCTTGCTCCGATACCGGCCTGGTTCAACGAAGGAATCGCTTCCGGTTTCGAATCGAACAGCGATCGGATCAGTGCAGGGCCGACCAAGGTGCATCAGCGTTACGCCCAAATGGCTCAAACCGCCCGGCATCTGACATGGGGCCAGCTTATTTCAGACGACAAGGCTTTCCGAGGCGATATCCTGGCTGGAGAAGCTTACTGTCACGCCTGGTCGATGCACTGGATTCTCGTTACCAAACACCCCAAACAATACACCGCATACGTCAAGCATCTTTCAGAGATAGAACCTTTGGCCAGGCAGGAGACCACAACGCGCCAGGAAGAATTCACACGCTATTTTGGTGAAGATATAGATGCCCTGAAGAAGGAATTCGAGCAGGCGATTCATCTGGCCTATCGCAGGAGAAAAATGCCTCCCACGAAAAAAGAACGCCCCGGTTATCTGCACGCACAGCGTGCTCTTGCCGATTTCGAATTGACCGCCACAAACAGACGGGATTTGGGCGGACTGCTGGAAGTTGAAGGACGAATGCGCAACATCAACCCGTTTCGCAGCCTGACGTTTTCCATCGTTGTCATCACCGATGCCGGTTTTTACGCCCAGTGGATACTACCTGATGTCTCCTCGAAGCAACTTGTCCCTCTCGTCAAGAAGTATGCAGATAAAGCTGCTCCCGGGCGACGGTTCGGCTCTTCCAATTCCTTCCGTGTCAAAGTCCGTTCCATCTCCCCGGAGAGCGAAGAAGCCGCTCGCTGGAAACAAGGCAAACTTCCCTCTCCCGATGCGGGACGATGAATCTGATGCCCAGGAAAATTCTCTTTTTCATTACTGTCGATCATCTCGCCCCGACCGATCTGGCCTGCTATGGAAATCGGGAAACGCGGACGCCACATCTGGACAGACTGGCTCTAGATGGCGTCGTATTCGACGAACATTACGCATCAACATCATTCCCCGGTAGCGACAGAAATGATTGGCTTTCCGGTCAGCCTCTTCTGGAGCAGGGGGCTACTTCGAAACATGAACTGGGCAAAGTTCTTGCCTCGAATCACATCGATCTGACGCAGATAGACGAATCAGACGCCCAATTTTCTGAACAGCTTCAACATTTCTTTTGCAACAGCCTCCCTAAAGGAAGTCACCTCCTGTGGCTACGGGTTTCAACGCCGGCGGGAGCGGATTATTTCAGCAGGGCGAATCATCTGGAAAGTATGATTGCCCGATTGCGGGGGCACCTCAATGATTTTGGCGAACTTCCGGTCGCCTGGTTGATCACTTCCGAGCAGGGGATACTTCCGGAAGAGTTGTCAGGGGACACATCCCCCGTTTACGCGGAGCAATTGCGACAGAGCCTGAGCAGAAAGCTATGGAGACCCCTGATCCTTTCCGGCAATGATCTTCCCGATGATTATCCACAGCGGAGCCAGTCACTCACTCTGTCTCAAGACATTTACTGGACAATTCTTGAACTTCTGAACTGTAAGATTCCCACCAATTCGATCCCGTATTCATTGTTGACAGGAATTTATCAGCAACAGGAACGCCAACTGTTTCTCCTTGATGAACATCGAGTTGGACTGCGAACGCCGTCGGAGTTGACCGTCATTCCGAACAATGCGAACGAAACAGACGCGAACAATGCCAATGAAGTCGATGAAGCGATATCGACCATATCCGCAAAATATTACCTGAAGCCGGAAGACCGCAACGATCTCAACGACCTCAGCTCAACCGTCCCGGAACTGGTGGAGAAACACGCTACCAGTTTGCGAGAATTCCTTGAGAAGCTCCATTCGAAACAGTAGGCGAAACGCCGTAACACCTGCCGGTGGGCAAGTGATTTACAGCGACAGAAAACATGAGAACGACAACAGGCGTGTGAGTTACAGGCCAATCGCCTGGCGGATGTTTTGTTGAGCGGTCTGGCATAAACGCTCTGCCTCGTCCGGTTCGGGGGCTTCCGCGATAACCCGGATGATTGGTTCGGTATTGCTGGCTCTCACCTGCACCCAACTGTTTTCCCAATCGAGTCGCAATCCATCTCCCTCGGTTGCGTTTGCATCGGGAAAGCTTTTTTTCAACGCGCAACAGGCATCCTGAACCAGATTTCGTGGGCAGGTCAATTTGGATTTGACAATCGAATAGCTCGGAATCGACTCTGTCCATTCTGAAAGCGTGCCTCCTCGACTGGCCAAACCGTCGAGCACGTAAGCGATAGAAACAAAGCTGTCCCTCACGTAGCCGACTTTCGGTTCGATCACGCCACCATTTCCTTCCCCTCCAATAATCGCGTTCACTTCCCTCATTTTGGAGACGACATTCGCTTCGCCGACATACGAGCGGTAGAAGTCGCACCCATATTTTTGGGCGATATCCGCAGTCACACGACTCGTCGAACCATTCACGACCACCGGACCGGGAGTCCGTCCGAGCACATGATCGGCTGCCAGGGCTAACGTCAACTCCTCGCCAATGTAGTTCCCTTTTTCATCGATAATCGCCAGTCGATCCGCATCGGGATCCTGAGCAAAACCGATATCGGCTCCCGATTCGCAAACAGACTTACAAAGTGAAGTCAAATTTTCCGCCAGCGGTTCGGGAGTATGTTCAAACTGACCATCCGGCTCGCTTCCCAACAGTGTCACTTCACAGCCTAGCTGTTCGAGCAGGTTCGGCGTTGCGACCGCTCCGGAACCGCGGTTGCAGTCGAGGACAACCTTGAATCGTCTCTTGCGAATAGCGTCAACATCGACAAGGTTGAATACGCGTTCAAAATGAGGCTGCGCGGGGGAATCAAGCTGCTCTACGGTTCCAATTCGATCCCAGCTAACGAATCGGAATTCCTTCGATTCCAGCAGTGAGAGCAATTTTTCTCCTTGCTCGCGATTATAAACACTACCTTCTGAATCGAATGGCTTGAGCCCATTCCAGGGGATTGGATTGTGGGAAGCGGTAATCTGTATGCCTCCTGCTGCCCCCAATGCCGTGACGAGAACGCCACAGGTTGGCGTTGTCGCGATTCCCGCATCGAGAACCTGGCACCCGGTCGCAGTCAAACCGGCCAGAACGGCCTGTTTCACCATATTGCCGGTTGACCGTCCATCGCGCGAAACAACGATCTTCCCCCCTTGGGCAATTGTACCAACAGCACTGGCGAATTCGGCAAGAAAAGCGGGGTCAAGCCCATCACCCGCAACTGCCCGCAAACCGGAAATCGAAAGTATTCTCTGCATGGTCACTCAAAAGCCCATCTCGGCTTTGTCTGGTCGCCCTCTCAGGGCCTATTGTGTGATTTGCCACCTCGTAACAGACTGATCCGTTGCCCATCAGGCCTGATACAGAAGCTTCATATCAGCTTGAATCTGAAACGATTAAACAATTGCTATTTTGTATTTCATATTACGCTGGTCGTTGTCCCGGTTCATCTCATAAATGCAAAATAGTAGAAGACCAATCCGGTGATTGATGTGAATGTCAGATCAATCGCGCTGAGCCAGCCGAGCAGTTTGTGCTGTGAACTGTGCTCACCAGGCTGAATTGGCTTCGGGAATTTTCTTGTCGCCAGAAAGAGGGTGGTAGCCCACAAAACAGGAGTCGAAATCGCAAAAATCAGATGAATCGACAGGATCTGGCTTACTTGAGCCAACTGCTCTGTTGTGAGGCGCGGCGATTCAGGATCCTTGTTGACGATCTTTTCCCAACCGCCGTGTAACCGCATGTCAACTTCGAAGGCGATTACCGCAACCAGCAGGATGCCCCCCAATAACAATTGAAGTAACCGGTGCGTCGCAAAATTCCTCCTGAATTTGACCAACCAAATGCTGTAAACAAGAATCGGAACGACAAGCACCAATGCGCAGACGACAAAATCGAGCATAAACGAGGAATCGTATCCCAAAAAGCCATGCTGCATGCTATTTCCTTAGCTTGAAGAGAACCAGACAGGACCGTTGAGTGAAAGAGACAGCCTCAAACAACATCTGGACAAGGCCCGCGAAAGGTGTTTTATGTCATTACAGAATAAATTGCGAGGGCAGTTTTGCGGCTTCTGTAAAGAAAAGAGGCTACGCAGTCCTGAACTGCGCAGCCAACTCCATGTTTGTTTCGATCGGACCAGTAGTCTACGAATTTTCCGATTCAGCAGGCTTGACGTTGATACGTCTCCCTTTTCTGTCGAAAAACACGTGACCATCCTTCAAGGCGAATAAGGTGTAATCTTTTCCCATTCCGACATTTTTCCCGGGATGCCATTTGGTTCCGCACTGCCGAATCAACATATTGCCAGCAATGACTCTTTCGCCACCAAATTTCTTGACGCCCCGCCGTTGCGCATTGGAATCGCGACCGTTTCTTGTCGATCCCTGTCCCTTCTTATGTGCCATAACTCTATTCCCAAAACCATGAATATTTGTCGTAACTTCAGTTGATCAAACCGGTTGTGGCCAACTGTAGAACCAAGGTAGCGGCCACGTACCAGTCAAGCGACAGGCAACTCCTCCCGTAAGGCGAAGCCTAACACCGCCGCAAGGCGACGCATTGTAAAGCCGGAGATCGTTTTATTCAAGTGATATCTCAACGATAAAACAGAGCTGGGTGCATAGAAAGATTACAACTTTTATGAACCACTCAAGCCGATGCGTGTCCCAACTCCAATCAGAAACAACTCGGGGCACAAGAGCGGAGAAACTCGAAAATATTCTGCAACTCCCGTTAAAACCGGGTGGGAATGAATTTCGGTTGGGAACCTTGGTGATGTGGACATTTGATTAGGTGCCTGACAAGCACTTGCACGAGAGGCAGGAGAGGTCGAATGTGTTGCAGAACGTCAGCAGGATACATATCCAATTTGCTACATGTGTATACACAGGCAGGTGACCAACTGTTTTTATTCTGGAAAATCATTTTTTATTCAATTTTCTTTGGCGCGTTTTGGCTGACAATCTCGCCATATCTCTACGTATGGGGGAGTTCTTCGAGACTGTCCGATCCTCCTTAAAACCTGGCGGTTTAGCACACCATGTTGTGGTGCAAGAAGAGACAAGACGCACGATATCGTTGCATTGAAAAAAATCGAGGCACAAAACATCGCTGCATCAGTAGATAACCGGACGGCCTCATCAGCGCAACTCCTTCCGAGAAAGAGAGCATTCGAGTTTCAACCCCGTAAGTATCCTCAAGAGTGCACAATGAAAGAGTGAATATGTATTCTGGTCGAATTATTGGTAAAAAATGGGCTTCAGATGATTTACAGATTGTTAGGCATGCCAATAATAATTGGGTCATTTCATTTCAAACGCGAGAGATTCTTGGCCACGATCGCAGCGATGAATTGGTTTCCATCTTCTCCTGCCTGATTGAACTCATCAATTTTCCGTGTGGCATTATTTTCGACTTTTCCCAACTCGAGGAACTCGATGAAAATGAACTGGGGAACTTCGTGGCGGTCTCGCTCCCTTTTCTGGACTGCAACTGCCGGGTATCGGTCTGCAGTTTGAGCATATCACTTCTGGATCTGTTTGAGAGGCTGAATCTGGAAAGGCGTTTTCATTTTGCAGCCGGACAAAAAGACGCACTGTTTGCCTTGAACTCCAAGCCGGATACGACTCACAGATTTTAAAACAGGTAAACTGTTAATCTCGCTTTATCCGGTTTACAGGCGTATCCAGTTCGGGGACGCTGTTGGTTAAATCGAACATCGGTAAAATCTGACAACAGACCAGCAGGTCCGTTCAACTCGCACGGCAGAGGAGGCAAGTCCTACTCTGCCATATTTTCCATCCTTTGCAGAACGTCTTTGTAATCGTAATCGATTGCCAGAATCTCGCCATAATGATCCTCGGCTTCCTTATACCTTTTTGACTGTTCATAGATACGCGCCAGGTAATAGTGAAGATCCTTGAAGGTCTCGGGATTGTCCTCTGAAGAAACCTTGGGGAGCGCCTTGACGAACTGCTTTTCTGCCAACGGCGGTTTGTTGTCCTGCAGAAAACACTTTCCCAGTGCGACCAGTGATTCCACCTCCAGGCGGGGATCGAGACTGGCCTGCTGGAATAACGGGATCGCTTCTCCCCAGCGTTTCAGTTTCTGGAATCGCCTGGCCAGGTCGAATTTCAACCGTTTATTCTGCGGATAGCGTTCGATTCGTTCTGAATAGACCTCAATTTCCCGATCGAGCAACTGACGGGCCAGTCTGGCTGCCTGTTTCCTTAATGACTCGTCATCTGGTGAGGCCTTGGCAGCGGTACGTGCATCGTCAACCTGTTTGGCCAACTGGCTCAGTTCAATATCTTCGATCACCTCCTTGATATTCTGGTCGTTATCAGAAAGTTCCCAGGCTTTTTGATAGGCTTCTTTCGCTTTTTCCAGCTCATCCTTGTCCCGATAGAATTCCCCTAATTTCTGGTGCAATTCGACTCGATTCGGATCTTTGCGGATCGCGTGCAGGAGATCTTTTTCAGGATCCATTCCCGGAGCATCGACCTGCTTGTTTTTGGGGTCTTTGCCCAGTCGTTTATTGATTTCATGCGTCGGCATGACATCACGAGTCGAGCCGGCCTCGTCATACTTACCGGCTTGCCGTGCTTCTTCGAACTGGCATGCCGTGATATTGCTGCGGGCTTCTCCATCGTTCGGGGCAAGTTTGTGAACCTTGCTCCAGACAACAGCCGCTTCCTTGAATTTTTCATCAGCTTGCAACAGCTTGGCAAACTCACGCTGCAAATTGACATTGTCCGGCTCTCCTCCTGGCCCGACGGCAACCTGATACGCGAAAATCGCTACGGTGTTATAACCCCGCTGGTGACACGCCTGTCCTACCGCAGCATTTAGTCCTGCGTCCCAGGGATTAAGCAACAGTCCTTCCTCGGCCAGTTTGTCAACCTCGTCCCAATCGCCTTTTGATTTCGCGCGTGAAAGTTTTGAACGGATTCTGACCAGCTTGGGGCGAGACATCATCCCCGCCCCCTTCAGGTTGTTGTCATATTTTTTGAATTCAGCAGTTCGCAATGATTGCCTGTAGGCCAGATTGTCGGGAACAAGTGTCACCGAACGGTAAAACATCTCGGTGGCGTAGTCGAAATCTTCATTGTTGACTGCTTGGGCCCCTCGTTGCCAACAGAGCTTGGCAATCTCTTCGGGAGAACTCATTAGATAAACTTTCTGGTTGTAGTTATCGACCAATTAACTCGAACAATCAGCTATGCCGCCCGGTTGTCCACAAAAAGATGATGCCCCTCAACCGGAATTATCCTCCGCACCAGTTATCTTTCGCACGAAAAACAGATTCCACCCCGTATTACTGAGTATGACCGATATTAGCAACGTTAGTTACAGTTTGTGAATGGTTCGCGAATTTCAGTCCCCCCAATTTGGTTACGGCTATCAGGATGGATCAGTCGCCCAGGGGCTCTCTCGACTATCGATTTCGTTTTCTCGCTTTTCTTCTTTCTTTACGCTGTTTCTTTTTTTTCTGCTCCAGCTTTTTCAGATCGGCAGGGCCACGTTTGCTTCTTTGTTTCTTTTTCATCATCCGCCCATCGGGATTGGCTGCTCCCATTTCCGACAACTCCTGGACGGCTCTCATTTTATCCCGCATTCCCATGCCGGCCATTTTCTGCATCATGCCGGCCATATCGTTGAACTGTTTGATCAGTCCGCTGACTTCAGAAGGATCGGTGCCACTTCCCCGGGCAATCCGGTTGCGGCGACTACGGTCGATCATCGATGGATTTGTTCGTTCCTCCGGTGTCATTGAGGAAATAATGGCCCCCATGCGTCCCAGTTCCTTATCGGGGTTCACGTCGGACATCATCTCGGCCAGGTGGCCCATGCCGGGAATCATTTTCATGATTTCCCCCATCGAACCGAGTCTTTTGATCTGTTTCATCTGCTTCTGGAAATCTTCAAGAGTAAATTGCCCTTTGAGCATTTTCTCCTGCTGTTTTTTCATTTCCTCCTCATCGAATTGCTGCTGGGCTTTTTCGACAAGAGAGACCATATCTCCCATGCCCAAAATTCGCCCGGCCATTCGATCCGGATGAAAGACTTCCAGTTTATCGAGTTGTTCGCCGACGCCGATAAATTTGATCGGTACCCCGGTGACAGATTTCACACTCAGGGCGGCTCCGCCGCGGGTATCACCATCGAGCTTGGTGAGGATCACGCCATCCAGTTCCAGTGCATCGTTGAACGCCTTGGCTGATTTCACGGCGTCTTGACCGGTCATCGCATCGCAAACCAAAAGCACCTGATCCGGCTGCAATTTGCGATCGATCTGAATCAGCTCCTTCATCAGATCATCATCGACATGCAGGCGGCCTGCGGTATCGAGAATGATCGTGTCGATCGCTCCCCGTTTTTTCGCGGCTGCGACTCCGTTTTGGCAAACTTTGACGGGGTTTGTCCCCTTGGGGTCCTCGGCATGAACAGGTACACCGACCTGTTCTCCGACCATTTTCAATTGCTCGATCGCGGCAGGGCGTTGAAGGTCGGCTGCGACCAACATCGGCTCGCGTCCTTCTGCCTGCAACATTTTGGCGAGTTTACCACAGGTGGTGGTTTTACCACTTCCTTGCAACCCGCACATCATAACGATGGAGATGCCCGATTTCTTGAAATGAAGCGAGTGATCGACCGGCCCCATCAGCGAAATCAGCTCTTCGTGAACAATCCCGATGATCTGCTCACCCGGTTTCAGAGATTTGAGAACGGATTCCCCCAGCGACTTTTCCGTGACCGATTTGATAAACGAATCGACTACTTCGTAACTGACATCCGCCTCCAGAAGTGCCTGCTTCACTTCCTGCATGGCCTCACGGATGTTTACTTCGTTGATGCGCCCCTTTTGCATCTTGCCGAGCGCATCGCTTAATCCCTTTGTGATCGATTCAAACATATCAACATTGCCTGTTCTGTTCTGGGCAGATTCTTACTGGGCAGATCCTTAACCGAAGAGTGCGGGATTTTACTCGAAATGGCTGTGAAATCAAAGTCTGTGGAGTTCGCTTTGGTCTCCCCGAGGTCGTCCGATCGGGCGAGTTTGAGTCTTTGCCAGATAATCCGAACTTGTTCGGCTTGCTCTTGTCCTGAAAAGTTGTAGATTGGTTGGAAATCTCGCCTCGCCGAAACTCGCGGGTATTTCAGAGACAGACAAAAGGTTGACAAAAGGTTATTGATGAGCGACAAACGAAATCTATTCAATAAGGTTTGGGATCTGCACACCGTGAGCACCTTGCCTTCCGGGCAAACACAGTTGTTTGTCGGTTTGCATCTGATACACGAAGTCACTTCTCCGCAGGCTTTTGCGATGCTCCGGGAGCGCGGTTTGAAGGTAATGTATCCAGAACTGACCTGGGCGACAGTCGATCATATTGTCCCGACCGACAACCAGGCTCGTCCGTTTGCGGACGATTTGGCGGAAGAAATGATGTCTGCCATTGAAAAGAATTGTCGGGAATTCGGGGTGACGCTTCTTGATCTCAATGATGATCGGCAAGGGATTGTTCATGTTGTCGGGCCGGAACAGGGCTTGACGCAGCCGGGGCAGATTATCGTCTGTGGCGATTCTCATACTTCGACGCATGGTGCCTTCGGCGCGATTGCGTTTGGCATCGGCACCTCGCAGGTCGCAGGTGTTCTCGCAACACAGACAATGGCGATCGGGAGACCCAAAGTCCGCAGGATCGAAGTCAACGGAGAGTTGGCCCCCGGCGTTTACGCAAAAGATGTCACACTGCATATTATTCGAAAACTGGGTGTGAAAGGAGGCATTGGCTATGCCTACGAATATGCGGGCGATGTTTTTGACCGCATGACAATGGAAGAGCGGATGACCGTCTGCAATATGAGCATCGAAGGCGGAGCCCGCTGCGGTTACATCAATCCGGATCAAACCACCATCGAGTATCTACGGGGTAGGCCGAACGCCCCGCAAGGTGAAGAATTCGAAAAGGCAGCCGAGTGGTGGCTTTCCCTGGCCTCTGGCTCTGATGCAGAATATGACGATGTCGTGACTTTCGATGCAGCCGAGATCGAACCGACCGTCACGTGGGGGATCAATCCTGAACAGGCTCTCGGGGTGAGCGAAAACATTCCCCGAGCAGAGGATTTTCCACAAGAGGAGCAGGCCGGAATCCGTGAGGCTTACGAATACATGGATTTGCACCCGGGGCAGCCAATTGCGGGCGTCAAGGTGGACGTCGCGTTCATTGGTTCCTGCACGAACGGACGCATTTCCGACCTTCGTGAAGCCGCCGCCATTGCCAGCGGGAGAAAAGTGGCTGAAGGGGTCAAAGCCCTTGTTGTTCCCGGTTCGCAACAGGTGTTGAAACAGGCGGTCGCAGAAGGGCTCGATAAAATTTTCGAAGAAGCCGGTTTTGAGTGGCGAGCCGCCGGATGTTCCATGTGCCTGGCGATGAATCCGGACAAGTTGAAAGGGAGAGAAGTCTGTGCCTCTTCGAGCAATCGAAACTTCAAGGGCAGACAGGGTTCTCCCACGGGCCGCACTTTGCTGATGAGTCCTGCCATGGTGGCCGCAGCGGCGATCAACGGCTGTGTCAGTGACGTGCGGGAAATGCTCGAACCGGTGGGAGTTTAGCTTACCGGGTAAAACTGGGTAGAACCGTCAAGGTGCCCCAATTATGATCACACTTATTGAAGCACTCAATTACCGATGCCTGCGGTATGTTTCCCAGCCGTTGGAACCATTCCATATTCTTGTTGGGCCCAATGCCAGTGGGAAAAGCACGTTTTTGGATGTCGTTTCTTTTCTGGGGCAACTCCTTGAAATCGGTTTGCAGGATACGATCAGAGAACGTGCTTCTGACCCACGGGATTTACTTTTCGGCCGGGAAGGCGAGCGGTTTGAACTGGCTGTCGAATATGAGATTCCGGATCAATTTCTGGAAGCACTGGCCAACGACGAATGGTCGAGAATTCGATATGAGATAGCTATTGGTATTACTGCGGACTCTGGACAAGCGACTATTGAATCAGAAAGTGTGATTTTTAGGACAGAACTCCAAGAGAATGTCTCCGAAAGAACACTGTTCCCCAACGTAGAGGTCTTTCCGAAAACTATCTTAAGCAAAAGTTCCAAGAAGGGGCAGAAAAGGATAGTCTCCAAAAATTCGCAAAGTGGTAAAGACAACTTTTATCCCGAGACTACTAAAGATTCTAGTGGAGGCTGGATGCCTTCCTTTCAACTGGGGAATAAACGATCCGCTTTTGCCAACCTTGTAGAAGACCCCGAAAGATTTCCTGTCTCAACCTGGTTGAAGGATTCGCTCAAATATACGATTCGAAAAGTCATTTTGGATTCCCGGCAAATCCGTCTCGCCAGTCCGCCGGGGCAATCCAAACAGTTTCAGGATGACGGAGCGAACCTGCCTTGGGTACTGAAAGGCTTCAAGGAGAAGCATCCTCGGGAATTTCGGGACTGGATTGCTCACTTGCGAACTGCGCTGACAGACTTGAAAGACATATCGGTTCATGAACGCCCTGATGATCATCATTGCTATATTAAACTGGTCTATTCGACGAACACGGGTGAGATAGAAGTTCCTTCGTGGTTGGCCTCGGATGGAACATTAAGGTTACTGGCCTTGACGCTTCTGGCCTATCTACCTGAATCGAACGGTCTGTTTATGATTGAAGAGCCAGAAAATGGAATCCATCCACTGGCAGTGGAAACGATGTTTCAATCTCTGTCAAATGTAGCTGATGCGCAAATTCTGGTTGCGAGTCACTCCCCGGTACTGTTAAGCATGGCAGATCCCGAGCAGGTTCTCTGTTTCGCGAAAGATCAAACTGGGGCAACAGATATCATTGCCGGAAGCAATCATCCTCGCCTCGTTGACTGGCGAAGAGAAACCAGCTTGGGAGAACTGTTCGCTTCTGGAGTTTTGGGATGACAACAAAAAAAGACCTCCTGGTGATTGTTGCAGACCTTGATGCGGAAAATGTGATGGAAGCTTTACTCGAAAGGCATCAAGCTTTTCAAATAAAAAAAGTGGAATGCGAAATAAGACGACATAATGGACGTGACCCCGGTTGCCGTGGCAAAGGGGTGTCGTTTGCAAGATCCTTTTGCAATCAATACCACCATATGATTTTAATGTTTGATCACGAAGGATCGGGAGCAGAAAGGATTCCTCCCGAAGAATTGGAAAATCAACTGGAAACAGAACTGGCCAGCAACGGATGGGAAGATAACCGTGCCACTGTAATTGTCATACACCCCGAACTGGAAGCATGGGTTTGGGGAGACTCAAAACAGGTGGACCAGGTTTGTGGATGGAGTTCACAAATTCCTTCTCTGCGACAATGGTTGCTTGCTGAAGCGAATACTGAAACGGAACGGTCTAAACCCAAAGACCCCAAAACAACGTTTAAGAAAGCTTTGAAAAACGCAAAACCGCGGAAGCAGTTTTCTGCGGCGTTATTTCGTGAACTGGGAGAGAAAGTCAGTTTCAAGAATTGTCAGGATCGCGCATTCAACAAACTGAAAACAACTTTGAAAAACTGGTTTCCAATACAATAAATGATAGCTCAACAGAAAGATCTCGATCATGAATGAAATTAAACAGGTAACAGGTCGCGGCGTCCCGTTATTGTTGGATGATATCGATACCGACCGCATTATCCCCGCCCGTTTTTTGCGGTGTGTCACTTTTGACGGATTGGGCGAGCATGCGTTTGAAGATGATCGCCAGCAGGACCCGAATCATCCGTTCAATAACGAAAAGTATCGGAGTGGTTCGGTGCTTGTAGCCGGGCGCAACTTTGGTTGCGGTTCTTCGCGCGAACATGCTCCGCAATCACTGATTCGATGGGGAATCAAAGCGATTATTGCTGAATCGTTTGCAGAAATCTTCTTCGGCAACTGCACCGCACTTGGAACGCCGGCGGTTTGTGCAGACAGAAGTGATCTGGAAAAATTGGCTGAGTTGATTGAAGAGGATCCGAGTCGGGAAATTACCGTTGATGTCGAATCGAAAAAAGTGACCAGCGGTGATTTCGAGTGCGATATCACCATCCTCGATTCCGCAAGAAACGCACTTCTTTCCGGTCAGTGGGATTTCATGAATCTTCTGTTGCAAAACGAAGACGCGATCAAGGAAACAGCGCAGAAGATTCCGTATTTGAATCACTTTGCAACACAATGACAAAGCTGCCTGCTCCACTATTGCAGACAATAACTGCAAACAAAAGCGGAGCCTGGCAACTTTCAATTACGCTTTTCCGAGTGAAGCCCCGCTACGGCAAACCGCAATGCCGGGGCTTGCTTCAGCCTGCAGCTGTCTGTTCCAATCTACGGCTTTGCAGTACTCACCGGAACAGGCAACTGCGTTTATTCGGCAGCGATTCCGGTAAAATAGTCCGGCTCCTGTCCCTGTTTCCATTTGATGTTACAGCCGATGCTCGGCTTTTGTGATTCCGAAACTGGCTGGCCGGCGAGAACGGCATCGCAGGCTGATCTTAAATCCGCACCGGTCACTTCAATACCGTTGCCGGGGCGACTGTCGTCGAACTGGCCTCGATAGGCGAGTTTGTGATTCTGGTCGAACAGAAAAAAATCGGGAGTACAAGCGGCCCGAAACGCCTTGGCAACCTGTTGAGTTTCGTCATACAAGTACGGAAACGTCCAGCCCGACTTCTTCGCCATTTCGGCCATTTTTTCGGGGGCATCGGCAGGATGTGTCGAAACATCGTTCGAACTGATTGCAATCACACTCAGTCCTCTTTCCTGATATTCACTTCCGAATTGGGCCAATGCCTGCTGCAAGTGAACAACAAACGGGCAATGATTGCAGATAAACATCACCAATACCGGTTTCCCGGCAGGCAGATCGGCTGTAGAAACCTGTTTCCCGTCGGCATCTGGAAGTGAGAATTCGGGAAGATCACTCCCCAAAGGGAGCATTGTTGAAGCAGTCATCACCATAATCTTTTCTCCTGTCTGGTATTACTTTCCGGGGGGAAATTCGGGGGGGGACCGGCCTACTGCCTAATGTATTCTGTTATCCGGCAATACGGCAATTCAGAACAATTCCCATGCTGAACAATTTCAAACTTGTCAAAGTTGAAAGGCGATCAGCGCTCATGCGCCTCGCCTGGCAAGTCGTTTTCATTATAAAATCGGTGAAAGTAATCTGGCGACCGATTCACCGATCTGTTTCCAAAGTTTGCGTTTTTTCCACTCCTCGAGGCTTAACTGGCGTGATTGTTTTAGGTAGAGATATTGTTGCCTGACAATCGGTTTGGTCGCTTCATGGCCGAACAGTATCAAATTCAACTCCAAATTCAATGCAAAAGACCGGATATCCATATTGCTCGTTCCAACCAACGCGAATTCCCCATCGATGGTCAATGTTTTCGAATGTAACAATCCGGGTTGAAACAGATGAATTTCGACTCCCTGTTCCAACAATCCCTGATAGTAAGACCGCTGGGCCGCACTGACGAGAATCTGATCGGAGCGTTCGGGCAATACCAGAATAATATGGACGCCGCGCAATCGTGCGACCTCAATCGCCTGTAACAATGAGTCATCAGGGACGAAATAGGGAGTCGTGACGATGACTTCCTTGGAAGCATGATAGACAGCAGCAACGAGCAAACGTTGCAGATTCTGAATTTCGTAGGTCGGCCCGCTGGGAAAAGTCTCCAGAGTGATATTGCCAGTTTCAACCGGAGTGGGAAAAATATCCCTCCGGTCCAACTCCTGATGAGACGAGGCGAACCAGTCGGTACAAAAAACCGATTGCAGTTGCAGAACGATCGGCCCGGTTAATCTCATCATCAGATCGTGCCAGGCGATCTGTCTGGTTCCGTAATCTGCATTAACGATATTCTGGGAACCGGTATAACCGATTTTCCCATCGATCACCGCAATTTTCCGATGGTTGCGCATATCGATACGAGCCGCCTGACGACGAAACAGATTCACCGGAAGAACCGCATGAATTTCGATTCCTGCCTTTCGAAGCGATTTGGCCTGTTTTTTCAAAAAGGAACGGGAACCAACTGCATCGACAAGCACCCGGCATTCAACCCCTCGCCGTTCTGCTTCGATCATGGCATCGCAAACACGTTGGCCAGTCTGATCGTCTCGCCAGATGTAAAACAGCAGGTGCACGTGGGATTCCGCCTGGTTGATATCTTCGATCAGCCGGTCGATTGTTGTTTCTGTTTCCGCGATCAATTCGTATTCATTGCCTCGCAGTACAGGCATTTCACTCAATTCTACGAGGAGTGAATGATGGAATCGGTTCGCTGCCTCGCTGGATGGATTAACGGAAAAATTCTGCAGAAGCGGCCAGATGTCCAGGGTCAGGCTTCTTCTCAACGACGCAAACTCTTCGATCCGTTTTCGCGGGAACCGATTGTTTCCCAAAACGATATACAATCCCAGTCCGATGAATGGCTGGAAGGAAATAATTGTCAGCCAGGCCAAAGCGGTCGGCGGACGGTGTTTCATGGCGATAACGGGCAACATCACCATGCGGATCGACCACTCCAGAAGCAGAAAAACAAACGATCCGGTGAACATGAAAGCAACCCACTTCGCTAGTCAACAAAGATCATCCAGGGTCATCTTGAAAGACACTTAGCCTAACAGAGCGACCGCCACCACAGGGCGTCCATCATTGAACGCTCACCACTGGGCAGAACCTGATTGAATACGCCACTGAATACGCCTCTGCGTTTCCGCAAACCTTACCAGATATTCCGTCAAAAGGGAAACCTGCGACCACTGCCATATCGCCTATGCTCCGTCCTGTCCCGTGCTGTAATCTTTCCAGTAGTCTCAACTTTTTTTACTATGAACGGGAAATGGATCGTCGAACTTGGTAACCTGATATAACGGTAAACGGAAACTGATTTCGGAAATCCGGGGGTAACAATTCGCTTTTCAGTATTTCAATTGAACTCATTGAGCTCAGAGGTGACCAGATAATGAATAGAGTTGTCAGTCCTGCTTTGATTCTCGTCATGTTATTTTCCGTTCCCGGTTGTGAGCCGAAACAACAAAGCGACTCCAACAGAACGACCCTCGCTTTCATTACCAACGGGCCGGCCAGTTTCTGGGATGTTGCCGAGAAAGGGGTTCAGGCAGCGGGCAAGGAATATGATGTCGACGTCAAAGTCTTCATGCCGACTGATGATGTCGCCGGTCAGAAGCGGATCGTGGAGGATTTGCTCGTCGATGGCATTGACGGTATCGCGATCAGCGCGATCGATCCCGAAGGGCAGCGCGACCTGCTCAATTCCGCGGCTGAACAGACCAATCTGATTACTCATGATTCCGATGCTCCCCATTCCAAACGGCTCTGTTACATCGGAATGGATAACTACGATGCTGGCCGCATTTGCGGTGAAGTTGTTCGACAGGCGCTTCCAGATGGCGGGAAAATCATGTTATTCATTGGACGGATCGATCAGGACAACGCGAGATTGCGCCGCCAGGGAGTGATTGACGCCATTCTCGGACGCGAGCCAGACGCCAGCCGTTTTGATGAACAGGGAAAACCTGTCACACAAGGGAAATACACCATTCTCGATACCAGGGTAGACGGTTTCGATTTTGCCAAAGCGAAAGCGGATGCCTCCGATGCGATCTCCAAATATCCGGAGATGAACTGCATGGTTGGATTATTCGCCTATAATCCTCCCTTGTGCCTGGAAGCGGTGAAAGAAGCGGGCAAACTTGGGAAAATAAAGATTGTTGCATTCGACGAAGACGACACCACTTTACAGGGCATCGTCGATGGTGAAATCGTGGCAACGGTTGTGCAGAACCCGTACATGTATGGTTTTGAATCGATTCGTGTTCTTGCAGCGCTCGCCAAGGGGGAAAAGCTGCCCACTATCCTCAAAGACAGTCAGGGGACGGTTGTTCCGAATGAAAACAAAATCCTCTTCCCGGCTCGTGTCGTCAAAAAGAATCCTGATCCGGCTATCTCTCGTGAGGTTGAGGTAGAAAAATACTGGGCCCGCCTGAAAGAGCTGACCCAATAGATCAGCTCTGTTTATGGAAACTGTGCGCTGCGACCACATTGTATCGCCGTGACAGCCGTGCTGCAGGACAAGGCCGAACAAACGGTGAACGCGAACTGGTAGGGAATTGATGTCTCAGGAAGAAAACCATCTGGCAAATGTATTTACGGGCACGCTGTTGGGAGCGCTGCTCGGGGCCGGTCTTGGGCTTGGTGCGTGCACATTCATCTTTGAGGGGCCGCTGCTTTTTATGGGCGACACGATGCTCGCTGGCGCAATCATATGCGGCGTCCTCGGGTATTTTCTTGGGGAAGGGTTTATCGAGTGGCTGAAGGAGAACTGGTGGTGGTTCTGGTAGAGACCTCGCCACCGACCGCATGGTGCGAAAGCCGAAAAAATGACCATCAGCATTTCAAAGCCGGCGTACAGCCCTTCCCAATTCAGCGTCAGTCGCCCATCCTACCGCTGCACAGGCAGTTGGTATTGTAACTTCTTGCCGTTTCTCAAAAGCGCAACCTGAATGCGATCTCCAATTTTTGTTTTCGTGTTGCCATAGAAAAAAATGTCACTTTCAGATAACAGATCTGTCTGCCCGTCGTAACTGATGATGATATCTCCTTTCCTGATACCAGCTCTTTTGGCGACCGCATGAGCTCCATATTGACCGACATGTTCAACAACCAACGCCATTTTCCCCTGCGGAATTTGGGAAGATCGTCCTTCCGCTGGCGACAGAGGACGCAATTTCAACCCGCCCAGAAAGATACGTCGATATTCCCACGATGAAACCCGCCAGGAGAGATCGCCGCGACGTCTCCAACCTGCGGGTAATTTCATCGAAAGTTTTTTCGTCTGCCCGTCTCTGTTCACTTTTATTTCAAGGGTCTCACCTTGAGGAGAAGCCTGATCAAGTACCCATTGCACATCGGCAATCGATAAAATCGGTTGTCCCGAGATCGTTTCGATCTGATCTCCCTTTTTCAAACCTGCATTCTGTGCAATGGAACCGGCGATGACCTGTTTCACATCTGCTCTGGTATCGGGATCAAGAATCAGCCCCAAAATTTTGGGATGGGGGTAGGGAAAGAAGATTCTCTCGGGAATCGACTTCCCATTTTTCCAATAGAAGGCTCGCCGGGCGTCGCCTATTTGGTGACAGTGAATGCAACTGCGAACAACGTTCTTCTCAAAATCGATCGCGTCTCTGTATTTCTCTTTCAGCGAAGGATACTTTTCCGGTGAAGAAAATTCGAGTGGCTGCCCCCGTTTACCTTCAAGTGCCTTCCTGTTTCCCGGATATTGCTTGTGCAACTCCAATGCCCCACGCAACGCTTGAGCCATTCCTTTGAGAGAAACGTCGTTATACCAGTCGGTTTGATGGGACCGCGTACCAAAGCGTCCGTAGATTGTGCCCTCTGCATTGAGCATAAAAACAGCGAATGACTGATCGGTATCGTACTGAAACAGTGAAAGGTCCAACCCGTTGGTCGAAACAACCCTCACACAGACATACTGTTTGAGCAGCGGCCTTATTTCCGGATCCCGGTCAACCAGTTCATCATCGAGTTTGACACACTCCACGCAAGGGATGCATCGTAGAACGACAACGATCGGCTTGCCGGTCCGTTTTGCTTCGGCAAAGCCTTTCTCCAAATCGTTGTAGATCCAAAATCCGTCAGCTAACACTTTTTCGCGATCTCGGCGAACTTTTTCCTCACGCGACTGCCCTTGCACCGATACAGTCTGCGTCGACAGAAACAAAAACAGGGCCAGGAAACAGAATCGGCTCATTTTCCAACTCCTACTCCGGTTAATGCACCTGTCTCAACCAAACAACGCAACGTAATTGATGCAGGGTTGAGATTAGTTCTGCTGTCCCAAAACTAACTCACCGAGCGTGGTTCTACGACAGGATTGGCATTGGAAGATAACGGCAAGAAAGAGAAAATGGGAACTCCTCAGTTCATAATTCCCAAACTGCGAACCGGAGTTCGCGGGAGGAATTTCCACGGACGGCATTATCCCACAAATCACACGGTCAAACAAGCGGAAGCACGAAAAACGCTGTCGCAAACTGAAGAATGGGACGGAGAGGACACGGTATTTGATCATCCTGAATCTGCTGGAAGACCGAACGCCGCCAGACACGACCAAGGCACTTCAATTCAACAGCAACACCGTCTATCACGTGGCAGCACGGTTTCGCGAGACTGGACAATTTTTGCTCTCCGCTCTCTGCCGCCCTGTTGTCCGGATCACAACAGGATCGAGCGAACGCGGCAGAATCATCACGCCAGCGTAACTCGCAATCACAGATGCTCAGACATATCCGAATCCATGAAGTATGCTCGATACTTTCTGCAAAAGCGGAACCAACAGGACCCGCGATACCCCCAGGCGGCCTGACCGCCCTTGCGAATGTTGGATAATCACGCTCGGTGACCTAGTCGTTTTCCACGTAAACAAAGGGGCCACCATTGAGCAGGGAACAGGAATCGGCCCCCTGGATTGCCTTTCGCATCTCATCCTGACTGGATAGCGGAATGCAATAAAGATTTTCCAATAAATCGGGATCCAATTCACTCAACAGATACAACCTGCTTGACTGGGCCAGAGACACCATTGCGTGCAGCGCTTTTGCTTCCGGGGAGTCCAGACTATTCAGAAGACGCAACGCATCGCTGAGGTCGTCGCACATTGTCAAGGGATCGATCAACTCGCGAGGCAACTCTTTCAGGTCGGTCAACAACATGACGCGGCCATGAGCCTGAACAAGGGAGCGGGCAGCGTGACAGGTACGAGTTATCGCGTGCCAGAGATTACACCCAGGTTCGGTCGGCAAGGATATTACCACTG
>JALTOP010000182.1:0-9583 GCA_027000105.1 Planctomycetaceae bacterium
GGTGGATCATTCGGAGCAGCCCTGCAGCAAACCGGCATTGCGAATCTGTTTGGTGATGTCAGCGGCGCATCCACGGCAACTATTCTATCGATAGCCTTTGTGGTTACGGCACTGGTTCGTCTGGCTCAAGGGTCTGCGACGGTCGCCATGATTACCGGAGTCGGTGTGATGGCCAGCTTTGCATCTGGAGCGGAACTCGGTTTTCATCCCGTCTATCTGGCTATCGCAATCGGTTGCGGCAGCAAAATGTTTCTGTGGATGAACGACTCCGGATTCTGGGTAATCGGAAAAATGAGTGGCATGACGGAGTGGGAAACACTCAAATACGTGACTCCCATGACATCATCGATGGGACTTTTCGGATTGGTGCTTACGATCCTCACGGCGACCATTTTTCCGCTTGTTTGAATTTACCTGCCACACCCATGCACGGCCGATCTGTGCGAATCACGGTCGATCTGTCCCGCCCTGCGGCACTGTTCCGGTACGGCATTCTGAACGATTCCTTTCGTGCATCATTCTACATCATTCTGCTGTTCATCAAGCCTCGGCCTTTAATTTCTCCACAGCGGCTTCATGCTCCAATATCTGCTTTTCCAATTCCGCCACTTCGCTGGGGTCATCCATCTGTTCCCTGGCATTGGAGAGCAGCTTTTTCAGTTTTTGCAGTTTTGTCCGATGGACGTCCAACTGCTTTTTCTGTTTTTTATTGAGTCCCATGTCATTTCTTTTTGCAGCGTAAAAAAAGGAACCGGCAAGCCCGCGACCGCGAACAGGCAGGTTTGCCGGCATAGATGGCGATCATATTTGATCAAGAGCCTGTTTCAAATCGGCAATGAGATCTTCGACATCTTCGGTTCCGACGGAAAGACGCACAAAGTCCGCGGTGACGCCCGTTTGCTTCTGTTCATCTTCAGAAAGTTGCTGATGTGTGGTGCTGGCAGGGTGAATGATCAGCGACTTGCTGTCGCCGATATTCGCCAAATGCGAGAACAGACGAACGCTGTTGATCAATTTGATCCCCTTCTCTTTCTGCTCGGCAGGAGAATCACCGGCAACACCAAAACCGAAAACGGAACTGCAACCGTTGGGAAGATATTTTTGGGAAAGTTCGTAGCTGGAATGCGAAGGCAATCCCGTGTGATTCACCCACGAGACTTTCGGATGATCATCCAGAAACTCTGCCACTTTTTGGGCATTGTCGCTGTGCCGGGGCATCCGCAAATGCAATGTTTCCAATCCCTGTAAAAACTGGAACGCGTTGAACGGACTCATCGCGGCCCCGGTGTCTCGCAAAATTTGTGTCCTCGCCTTGATGATGTAGGCCAGGTTCATCGGCCCAAATGTTTCAAAGAACTTCAGCCCGTGATAGCTCGGCTCCGGTTCAGTCAATTCCGGAAACTTGCCGTTGTCCCAGGGGAATCCCCCTTTTTCGATCAACACCCCACCAATCGAGGTGCCATGTCCGCCGATGAACTTCGTACAGGAATGGACGATAATATCCGCTCCCCACTTGAATGGCTGACACAAATACGGAGTTGCCGTTGTATTATCGACAATCAAGGGCAGCCCCGCCTGATGGGCAATCTCCGCAATGGCTTCAAAATCGGGCAGATCCGCTTTCGGATTACCGATTGTCTCAAGATAGACCGCGCGAGTATTTTCATCGATCGCTTTACGAAAGTTTTCAGGATCGGATTGATCAACAAAGGTGCAATCAATTCCCAACCTGGGCAACGTGTAATGGAACAGATTGTAAGTTCCGCCGTAGAGGCTGGAGGAAGAAACGATATTCTTCCCCTGCCCCATGATATTCAAAATGGAGTAGGTCACTGCGGAAGAGCCTGAAGCCAAGGCGAGCGCACCGGCCCCACCTTCCAACGCAGCCAATCGTTTTTCAAGAACATCACACGTCGGATTCATCAAGCGGGTATAGATGTTTCCGAATTCCTGCAGAGCAAACAGTCTGGCAGCGTGTTCGGTATCGTTGAAGACGTACGAAGTGGTCTGGTAAATCGGTACAGCTCGTGAATTCGTTGCAGTATCCGGATCCTGACCGGCGTGTACGCATTGTGTTCCAAGATGATACTGTGGGGTTTCGCTCATGGTGATACCTCGTGATAGCTCTGCTTATGACCATAAATAAATGATTCGAAAAATCGAACATTTCAATGGGGACAAGCGTAGCGAAGCACTCCGCAGGATTCAAACCAGTCGCGTTATTTCCTGATTCGGCTCACATGATGGCGATTCTTCCCGCATCACCTGTTTCATTTCAAGGCCAGTACCCAGTCCATCCGCTCTGCGATGTCGGCCAATCGCTTTCGATCTCCTCCCTTCACTTCCGCGGTCGCCCAGCCATTGGTGTAACCAATGTTCTTCAAGGCAGCGCGGACGGCGGGCCAATCACAATCTCCCTCACCAATTTCTACGTCAAACCCCTTACGGAGTCCCTCATTCATCTGTTTTTTTCGACTGTATTCCTTGATATCCAACTTGCCAATCCGCTTCCCCAGAATATTGATCCATTGATCCGGCCAACCAAACCGTACAACATTGCCCACATCGAAATAGGCACCAACAGCAGGGCTTTCCAGCTCATCCAAAAAGCGGGCCATTTCCAGCGGACTGAGCAAAAAATTGTTCCAGACATTTTCGACCAACAATTTGATCCCCTGTTTTTCAGCATACGGCAGGGCAACCCGCAGGCGTTTTTGCTGCTCGGCATAAACCTGATCGTAGGGATGATTTTTATCGACACGCCCTGCAACAACAAGCACACTACTGGCTCCGTAGAATTTTGCGTTATCAATCGCACCGATCAGGTCAGGCTTGCTGCTGTTGAGGAATCCGTGAACCTGAACACCGGTCGCTTCAATCGCTTTACGAACCTCGTTGCGGTCCACTTTGGTCGTGACATGAATTTCAGTTCCATCAAATCCGAGATCAGCCAACAGCTTGAATTTGTCAAGAACGCTCAACTTCTCGGTAATCATGTGATATTTCACGGCTTTTCTGATTCGCCGCTCTTCCGGTTTCTGCGCAGCCCAAAGCGAACGCGAAGCGATGGATGCAACTGCACCTGCAGAGCATTGGAGAAAATTTCTTCGAGATACAACCGACATGCTGTCTCCTTCGATTATTTGTGAATCCAGCCCCACCTACCATTTACTTCTACAACCATGACAGATCACGCCAACTGTTTCAATTCCCGCATCTCTAGAACACCAACTAGTTCACAAAAAAACAGTTGGACACCGTCGGCCCTGTCCAACGGGAAAATGTTTTTATATGATGGCTGAGGCAGGGGATCAGGCGTCATATCCCCCACCAGGTGAACCAAATTGCAAAGAAATTGCCTCAGTGGCAGTTGTGAGGATTGATCGAAACCCGTTCCCTGTTTTAATAGTTTGATTCCATAGTGGGCCAACCGCACCACATTTCCAGGTTCTGTTCTAATTTATTTGATGATAGTAAGGAAATTGTGACCATTACAGAAAGCACCTCGCAAAACGCCGATTCCGGTACTGTCAGCGAAAGCCTCAGTTCCAATTACGAACGTGATCCAGACCAGTTGAAGCACTCGCTCCTGCTTGCGTGTCGATGTGCGCAACTCGCCGATGAATTTCGTGCTGAAGATACGGTTGTGCTCAATTTGACAAAGATCACTCCTGAATTCGATTTCTTTGTTATCACGACAGGAAAAAGCCGTCGTCAGCTTCACGCGATTGTCGAAGAAGCGGATCGCATGATGGCTGAACAGGGTTCAAAGCGAATCGGCATCGAAGGCTACGATACCAACCACTGGATTCTTCAAGATTACGGAGATGTCGTTCTTCATGTATTCGATACGGAATACCGTGAAATTTACGACCTCGAACGGCTTTGGGGCGATGCAGAAAAAGTTGACTGGAAAGCAGTCCTCGAAGCACAGACTTGAACGAACAGATCCCGAATGTGGAACAGTCTGAAACACAGGTGTTGTTTCTTTCGCTGCTTGATGCACCTCCCTCTTGCAGTAGCACCGACGTATCAGTCCTGTTAGTAATACATTTTCTCCCTCACTATCGACAAATTCCCCCATGAATATCCTGAAGCTCCTGAGAGAACAGTTTGCGGAGGCACTTTCCGAAATTGTTGATGATCCCGCCTCCTATGCAAAAATGGTATTCCCTTCCCAGAATCCACAGTTTGGAGATTTCCAGGCAAACTGCGCAATGTCGCTGGGGAAAAAATTGGGGAAACAGCCGCGAGAAATAGCAGCGATGATCATCGAAAGGCTTTCCGTTGACGGATTCTGCGATCCTCCGGAAATAGCCGGTCCCGGATTCATCAACCTGAAAGTAAAGACAGATTTTCTCGCGCAACAGCTTCAAAACAATCTGCAGGATGAACGGCTCGGTATTGCCAGAGATGGCAGAGCCCCCAAAACTGTTATCGATTTTTCTTCACCCAATGTTGCCAAGCCGATGCATGTGGGACATTTGAGGAGTACCGTTATCGGTGACGCGTTGGCTCGCATCCTGAAATTTCTCGGTCATGATGTCGTTACCGACAACCATGTCGGCGACTGGGGAACCCAGTTCGGTATGATCCTGTACGGTTACAAGCACTTTCTTGATGAATCGGCGTACCGCCAGAATCCGGTTGGCGAATTGTCGCGTCTGTACCGACTTGTCAGCCAGCTTTGCGAGTATCACAGCACTCTCGAACAACTTCCTCAACTGGAACAGAATGTCGAGACGGCCCAGCAGGCACTCAACCAGGCGGAAGCTGAAGCGAATCCCGAGGATAAAAAGCAGCAGAAGAACCTCAAAAAACTGCGCAATACATTGGCGGGAGCACAGGAAAAACTGGCCTCTGCCCGTAAGAAAATCGAGGCTGTCCGGAATCAGCCGGAATTGCATGAAATCGCAACTGCCCATTCACAAATTGTCACACTCACTCGGGAGGAAACTGCAAAACTGCATGCCGGAGACGAGGAAAACAATCGATTGTGGAATGAGTTTCTGCCTGCCTGTAACGAAGCCATGGAGGCTGTTTACAAACGGTTGGGTATTCATTTTGATTTGACACTGGGCGAAAGTTACTACCAGCCGATGTTGGCGGATGTTGTCGAGGGGCTGAAAAACAAGGGGCTCGCTTCGGAATCTCAGGGAGCAATTTGTGTTTTTGTCGAGGGAAACGAAGCCCCGTTCATCATACAGAAAAAAGATGGGGCCTTCACCTATGCCACGACCGATCTGGCGACCATTCAGTATCGGGTTGACGAACTGAAGGCGGAAAACATTCTGTATGTCGTCGATAAACGTCAAAGTGAGCACTTCCAACTTCTGTTTGATGTTTCAAAAATGTGGGGATACGATCAGGCTCGGATGCAGCATGTCAGTTTCGGTACGGTGATGGGCAAAGATAACAAACCGTTCAAAACCCGGGCCGGTGATACGATCGGATTGGAAAGTCTGCTGGACGAATCGGTTACCCGAGCCCGGCAAATCGTCGACGAAAACGATGACAAAAAACCGAACGGCCCTGAACTGGACTCCCGGGAACGTCAGAGAATCTCGGAAATCATTGGACTGGGGGGAATCAAGTACGCCGATTTGCACCACAATCGGGAAAGCGATTATGTTTTCGATTGGGATAAGATGCTTTCGATGACAGGTGATACCGCAACGTACATGCAATACGCATTTGCTCGCATTTGTGGCATCTTCAGGAAAGCCGGGCTATCCAGAGAGGAAGTCCGAGCCGATGAAACGACTCCCATCCAACTTCAACACGACGCTGAACGCGCTCTCGGCTTGCAGCTACTCCGATTTGAAGAGGCACTCACCAATGTTGCCCAGGAATATCGTCCCAATCTGCTGACAAACTATCTGTTTGATACCGCAAATGCGTTCAGCTCTTTCTACGAACATTGCAGTGTCGTGAAAGAGGAAGACGCAAAAATCCGCCTGAGCAGACTCAAACTGTGCGATCTGACAGCCCGAACCATCAAGCTGGGACTTAGTTTGCTCGGAATCGAAACATCAGATAGAATGTGAGCCGTTTGTAATTCCTTACCCGAGAATGAACGCGCCGTGCAACATGCCTTCCCGACTCATCACCAGGCAAGCCGATTTCGAGAGACTCTGCCACCGACTCGACAAAGCTCCTGCAATCGCTTTTGATACCGAATTCGTCTCCGAACACACCTTTCGTCCGCGCCTGTGCCTGTTGCAATTCGCCACTGAACAGGAGACAGTTGCGGTTGATCCCTTCGAGGTGAATGACCTGACCGCCTGGTGGGAAATCATGGCGAATGAACAGACGAATGTCATTATCCATGGGGGGCGGGAGGAAATTCTGTTCTGCTGGAATGCGATCCAGAAACCGCCTGCGAATCTGACCGATGTCCAAATTGTTCAGGGACTGCTCAGTCGGGGATTCCCGCTTTCCCATTCTGCGATCGTCCAGAAAATGACAAACGCAACAATTCAGGGACGCGAAACACGTACCGATTGGGGACGCCGCCCCCTCACGAAAAAACAGATCGAGTATGCACTGGAAGATGTCCGATACCTTATCCAAATTGCAGCAAAGCAGAAACGTCAACTGAAAAAAACAAAACGTACTGAATGGGCAGACGAAGAGTGCCGGGATTTTGTCGATTCACTCATTCAAACCCAAAAACAGAGAGGAGACGCCTGGGTCCGTCTTCCCAAAATCTCCCGCCTTTCCCGGAGAGAACTCGCGATTGCACGAGCATTATTCCAATGGAGAGAAGCAACCGCCGATAAACTTGATCGGCCTGTCCGCACCATTTTAAGGGATGACCTGCTCGTTGATGTCGCTCACCGCAAACCGACTTCTGAAGCAGAGCTTCTTTCCTCCCGTGATATGCAACGCAGTAGTTACAAACGACATGTCCCGGAATTGTTGAAGCAGATTAAAGCCGCGATGGAACTGCCTGATTCGGAACTCCCCCAAAAAATTCGAAATCACCAGCCCGACCATTCCAAGCAGGAAGAGCAGGCATTGGGCAAACTGCTTGCCATTGCGATGGCGAACCGCTGCGCCGAATGCGATCTTTCCCCGGCGATGGTAGGCACGACCAGTGATCTGCGGGATTTCGTCCGCTGGCACTTTTCCACGGAAAAAGATCAGGAAAAACGTCCCCGTCTGGCCAGAGGTTGGCGATACGAAATTTGTGGAGAACTCCTCGAAGACCTTCTCGACGGTCGAGTCTCACTCCGCGTCAAAGATGCTCACTCCAATCACCCACTCGTTTTTGAACGCATCGAAGAGAGTTAGAGTCTTTCAATAGAACAGATGCGGTGTTCCTCCTCATAACCTGCGGACGCCCGTAAACCTCTCAGGTTATGGCAAATCGCTGGTTATCGTAAGGCGGACACACCGGGGTTCGCCGGCAGCTTTTCACGAGATCACCTCATTCGAACCACAGTAGTTCAACCTCGATACCGGGAAACAAAAAAAGGACTGACGTAACCAGCTCAACTTTATGAGAGAGTGTTGTCCAATGCACTGACCGGTATCAGTTGCCGGTCTTGTCACGTTCCGCTGGCACGCTTGAACTTTCTGCCGAATCTGATTCTGTTTCGGTGAGAGTCGTCTGTTGCTCTGCCGGTTTTGCAGATTTCTTTTTGGCCCCCGGCTTCTTTTTGATCACCGAAACGATATCCTGCAACGATGTCACAATTCTGCGACGATCCTCATACACAACAACGACCTGCCTGGAAATTATTTCGTGTGAAACAACTTTCCCCTGCCCTTCTCGTGTGACAACTTCCGCACCAATTTGAGGAAGTTCCCGTTTGAATTCCTGGTAAGTATCATATTCATATCTCAAACAGCATTTCAGGCGACCGCATCGACCTGAAATTTTATTGGGATCCAGCGAAGCTTTTTGAACCTTTGCCATTTTCATCGAAACCGGCGGCTTCTCCGTCAAATGCGTGTTACAGCAGACCGGTTTTCCACAATCGCCATAATCTGCAAGCAACAGGGCTTCATCCCGAACACCAATATGTCTCATCACAATGCGTATTTTAAGCTCCGCTTTCAGAACCTTCACCAACTCACGAAAATCGACCCGTTTTTCCGCCACAAAATAGACAACTAGCAATTCGCCACCAAACAGATGTTCTACATCCACAAGCTGCATTGGCAATTTGCATTCCTTGATGAGACGCCCGGCTTCGACAAATTCACTTTCCTCCTTTGCCTGACACTCATCTTTTGTCTCGTAGTCTTCTGCGGTGGGAAAACGCAAGATTCTGCCTTCAACCTGCGGCGATTCCAGAAAGCCGATCGCTCGCTCGGTCGCAACACACAGAACCTCCCCCCATTCCGTCCCTCGCTTGGTACGGACGATCACATCATCGCCACGATGGGCGTTTCCCCGCAATCTGCTGGTGAAAAGACCAAGCAGACGCACTGAGCCGTATCTGACGATGTACTGCTCGGATTTTTGTTCAACCATTACTACTTGCATTCAATAGAATTCAGGTTCAGTGGACAGGCCACAGAATCAACCAGGAAAAGCTTTCCTGCGTCCTGTCGATCAACAGGAGGCCCCCGCATTATGACGCACAGACGACTCACTTCCAAGCCGGACGAAGGTTGATTTCCAAATCGTGATAGAATGCGTCGAGAACCGTTGTCACACTTGCCCTGCGGTCGATTTGCAGAATCGCTTCAAAACATTGTTCTATCGCATCGGCCCAGGCATCCTGCTGAATGAGGGGAGCTTCGGACTGAGTCAACGCTTGATGCAGCCAGCACAAACAGCTTTCCATAATTCCTTTGGCCGCTTCTCGCTGCGAGCCGGGATCACTTTTGCATTGTCCCAAAATTGCATCTCCAACTCTGGCGAGTTCCTCAGCACGAAAAGAACCACGAGACAGAATTTTGGTCAACGCATCGGCATTGATCTGACTCTGTTCCTGTAATCGGGCAACCAATTGTATTGCATTTGCCACCGAACCTTCAGATCGTTGAACAGCCTGGGAAATCAGTGCATCATTTGCTGTCATCCCTTCCTGCAGGAGAACCTTCTCAATCTCTGACGGTTCCAGCGATCCAAAATAAACGGCCTGACAGCGTGAGCGGATCGTCTGAATCACCTGATCGGGATCTTTTGTGATCAGAATCAGAACCGCCCCTGCACCCGGTTCTTCCAATGTTTTCAGTAACGAATTTCCACTGGCCACATTCATTTTGTCGGCGTCATCAATTATCGCAATACGATGTCCACCGTGCATCGGAGACAGGGAAAGTTCATGACAGACCCCTTCCCGCCCCCGTTTGTCCGCAGAACCGACAAACAGTTCAATGGGCAATTCTGTTTTACCTTCTGGTAGGGCGATCTGTATCAGATCGGGATGTGTGCCCGAAAGTACCTGCCGACATCCAGAGCAGTCTCCACAGGCATCAAACTGTTCTGCATCCGATTGTTCACAGAGCAACGCTTGCGCCAACTCACGCGCAAAAAGCCTTTTGCCGACTCCTTCCGGGCCTGCAAACAGATAGGCGTGCCCCAATCGCCCACGCTCCACTGCATTCGCAAACATTCTCTTTT
>JALTOP010000182.1:9593-20195 GCA_027000105.1 Planctomycetaceae bacterium
TTGATGTCCCAAAATCCGCTGCCAACTCATATGAAATCACCTGATGATTGGCACGAAACCTGCCATCTTTTCTTCCCGATGCCCCACCGCTACCTCATCACCCATTTCGCCCTGCTACGTCACGTTTCAACAAGAGACCGAAAGGACACTACCATTTACCCCAAACTCGCTACGCCACTGCCGAGTAACGGATTCCCATACCGGATGAGAGGACTCCAACGGGTGATTCTAACAGGAAAGAAGGGCCAGAACCAGAGAATCAGTCTCCGGACGGCGCTTGCCAATGCGGGAATTCTGCAGCGGGGATTTTCTGGGAGCGTATTTCAGGAGTTTGCTCGGCAGGCTGGTAGAACAGATGCACTTCACAAACATCGTACGGTTCCAGCATGCCGCTTTGAGAGGCAATTTCGAGAATTCTACCAAGCTGACTTTTATATTTCTGATCGTCCAGATTGGGATTGTACGGTACCCGCATCACAATGCGCAAGATGCTCGGGGTCTTTTTGTGCATCCCATGCTTGCCCCCCTCAACTCGCGGGTTCGAACCGGGAAATGATTCGGCCAGTTTATCCGTGAGGCCACGAAACGGCTCGGTGTGCAGTTTCCAGTATCCCCAGAGCGCCACACTGACGATCATCGCAAAAAGAAACATGCCCAGGACAACCGGCTTTCCCGCCAAACTCCGTTTCGAACTCACAGCGTCCCCAATTTATTCTGGTACAATTTCGGGCAATTTGAACAGGTCAATCGACGGAGGATGGCGGTTCGATGGAAAGCAGGTGAATCGTGTATTCAATCGTTTCTCCGGCAAGCGGGTGATTGGTGTCAAGAACCGCTTCATCGTCAGTCAGCTGAACGACCCACGCATCGATTTCTTCATCCTGGATGATAACCGCCAACTGATCCCCTTCCTGTATTCCAGAGGGGAGAGCACCAAGCGGTACCGACACCTGTCGACTATGATCGCGATATCCGAAAACCTGTTCGGGATCCGCAATAACCGTTTTCTCTGTCCCCGGCTGCATTCCAAGAATGCTCTTCCGGAATGCTTCGGTATAACGAGAGTCGGACAGATTGAGGATCAACGGCTTGCGATTCATCGTGTTTTCAATTACCCCACCGTCTCGGGTTCGCGTCACATAATGGACGGCGACCGTATCGTTATAGGTTGCTGCCTGGCTCACTCGATTCTCCTCTCCCGGTCTAACCGGATATCCATTTCAACACTGCAATACGTTTCCGATGCGGCGTTCATTCTGCATAACCATTCAGCATAACATCGGAAAATCGCCACATGAAAGTATGCAGGTGCTTTCAAAAGAGTCATTGATTGGCTCCCGGCGATCCGTTTCCATTTTGACCATACAGGCTATGGAAAAGCACGTGCCAATTGAATTCCAGTTCCTTCTCTGCTTGATTCTCCTTCCCGCGGTGTAAATAATACGGAATGGTTCGCTGGAAGCAATTGTGCAGGTTATTTTGAATCCATAAACTGGATAAGACAATAAAGTTGGAAAATAATCGACAATTTCTGGGAACTGGAATCGCGATTGCTTATCCTCTTGGGCATGATGAAGACTACGATAAAACAAGTGAAAACAGGGGAAGTTGACCCCACAATGTTGCCTGGATGCAACATTTGCAGGGAGGGGATGTTGCCAGAACGCAACATGGCCATCTCGGAGAGGCAAGGTTTTCCAGATTTATCTTTGTTTCTGTCCTGGTGATTTTTTCTTTCTTGGTGAATCTTTCTTGGTGAATATGTCATGCACTGATGGATCGGTGTATTCAACCCTTTTCGTGGGACTTTGAAAAGCAGTTCTCTTGCTGAAGTAAGGAAACCGGCAAGGCAGTTTTGCAGAGAATTCTTTTGCCACTGAAATTTCGCTGTCAAAACCGTGCAGCAGGAATAGAAAAGCATGTCGCTTAAACTAACAGCAGAATCATTTCTGGCGGGTGTCCGTGCGAGCGGATTGGTAGAACCTGTGCTGCTGGATAACACGCTGGCAGAACTGAGAAGGCACGGTCGCAAACTGGACAATGCAGCTGATATTGCAGAGGAACTGCTGAAACGAGGGCTGTTGTCGGAGTGGCAGGCGGAAAAACTTTTGCAGGGCCGTCATAAAGGTTTTATTCTCGGTCGATACAAATTGATCAATCTGCTCGGTCGGGGCGAAATGAGTGCCGTCTATCTGGCCGAACACCTGGCGATGCAAAGACGCTGTGCCATCAAGGTTCTTCCGGCAAACCGCGTGAAAGATACTTCCTATCTGGGCCGATTCCAGCGGGAAGCTCGTGCGGTCGCCTCGCTGGATCATCCCAACATTGTCCGCGCCTACGATGTCGATCAGCAAAACGAGGGCGGCGCGGAAATCCATTTTCTTGTGATGGAATATGTCACCGGAACCAGTGTGGAGAAAATGGTCAAGGCAAAAGGAAAGCTGCCTTACGTTGAAATTGCGGATATCATACGTCAAACAGCTGAAGGGCTGGCTCATGCTCATCAGGCCGGGTTGATCCATCGCGATATCAAGCCCGGCAACCTGCTGGTTGATGAGCGGGGGACCGTTAAACTTCTCGATCTGGGACTGGCCCGTTTTTTCAAAGAGGATGACGAAGAATCCCTCACCATTAAACACGATGAAAAAGTGCTCGGTACGGCTGATTATCTGGCTCCGGAACAGGCTGTCGACAGCCATAATGTTGACCAACGGGGCGACATCTACAGCTTGGGCTGCACCTTCTACTTCGCCCTGACCGGTCACCCTCCTTTTACCGACGGCTCTCTGGTTCAACGACTACTGGCTCATCAAACCAGACAGCCTCCTTCCATCAAGGTGGATCGGCCGGATATCCCGGATGACCTGCTGGCGATTGTCGAAAAAATGATGGCCAAGCGACGGGAAGATCGATACCAGACCGCTCGGGAATTGGCGGACGACTTGACACGCTGGTTGGGCGAGCATGGTACCGAAGAATGGAAACAGAAAAACATTCAGTTGATCAGCATGCTCTACGGAACTTCTCAAGCCAACGCCATGACAGGGAACACGGGGGAGTCCCCTCAACCTGCCAGTCAGTCTGCACTGGACGATCTCGGCCCCGCCGCCCCCGCTGCAAGAGATAGCGGCATCAGTCACGGATCGGGTATCAGATCGGAACATCCCCTCAGGTCTGCCCAACAACGAAAACCACATCGCCCCGATGGTGCACCACGTCCCAAACGTCGACGAAAATCAGCGCAAAGCTCGCTGGCAGGCAGAAATTCCGCTCATGCAGCCCGCAGGCAAATTTCGCAGGCTCGATCACAGTACGAAATGGAAGGACATTGGATCTGGATCGCAATCGCCTCTGTGCTGATCACTCTGGGAGTTGTCGGTGGTATCTATTTGATCGTCAGTTCCGGTCATAGCAACTCTAACGATCAGGGGGGAGCCAGGCCGTCTGAAACGGTTGTAACGCCAGAGGGAAACGGAAATTCCTGAACTTGATGATTTGGCCTCCTATCTGCTTGCCCGATTGCCCGTTTCAGGGTTGAATTGTTTCAACGCGAATGATGCAAAAAAGCATCATCGATATCGAACGATAGAACAATAAAGAGCAATACAGAACAATAAAAGTGAGACCATCACTTGGATCCACTTGGCTGCCGGGCGGCTGGTTCATTTTGCCTTGTTGATGCCGGGATGCTTTGTTCGCTTTGCAAACGAACGGGCCTCCGTTAACGACGCAGCAAACGTGGCTTTGCAACCCGCGGTACAGCAAATAACCGGACGTGCGCACGAACACCCCATGTCAGATCATGGGGTGTTTTGTTTTGCCTGGCGTGCTTTTACTCGACACATTCGCCAGCTTTTCCTGAAGGAAAACTGCTTCGTTCAATCGATAGATTTCCGTTCGCGAACAGGGCAACCGAATCAGGCTGCTTTTTCCTGATCTTTTCCCTGCGGCCCGATCGACCTGGTTCCTTTCCCCGCCTTCGCTTTCAGGTCGAATAATCCGAAAACTTCCGAAGCATTCAGAGAGAGCGATTCGGTAGAAACATCTCCCTCGCCCAACACTTTTTCAAAAATCTCCCTTTTCTGCCGAAGCACCAGATCAATCCGCTCTTCAATCGTATCCTTACAGATAAACCGGGTTACAATGACCGGATTTTTCACCCCGATCCGATGCGCGCGATTGATCGCCTGATCTTCCACGGCAGGATTCCACCAACGATCATACAAAAATACATACTGTGAAAATTGCAGATTCAGTCCGACCGCGCCCGTGCCGTAACTCATTAAAAGCAGATGTTTATCCGGGTTCTCCTTGAACTCCTTGAGGATCGGCTCGCGTTTCTTCGTCGGGACACCACCATGATAGACCATGGAACCAAATTGCCCGGTTCGTTCTGCAATCCAATCGATCGTTTTTGTCCATTGGCTGAACAGAATCGCCTTGCCTCCACTTGCAGAAATTTCTTCCATATCCGCGATTAAACGATCCAACTTGGCCGATTCCCCGGTGAGAGGGTCATAGTTGGTTATCTGCTTCAGACGTAACACCAGTTCGAACACATGCTGAATCGTGATTTCATCCCCCATATCGTCCAGGTGGACGACCCCCTCCTTCTCGGCAATCTCATAAGTTGACTTCTGGCAACTCGAAAGTTCCAGAATGGCGTCACGATCCAAACGTGGTGGCATGTCCGGTTGGGCGACCTCTTTGGTTCTCCGGAGAATGTAGAGATCGGAAAGACGTTTCAACTGCCGTAAATCGGGTGTCGATCGTGCTGGTACCACTCCCATGAATTCAAACAGTGAAGCAAGTTCCTCGGGTCGATTTTCAATCGGTGTTCCCGTCAGCGACCAGGAGCGCACTCGCGGAATCCTGCGGATCACCTGTGATGTTACCGATTCCCGGTTTTTGATTCGTTGCGACTCATCCAACACGACCAGATCGAACCCGGGAAGCTCCTCTTCATCAACATTTTGCAAATCCCGGACAAGAATTTCGTAGTTGGTCAACAGGATCGGGATTGACTTCATTTCCCGCAGCATCTTGCGACGATTCGCGTCCCCCTCCATGGTGGTCACCGGCAGTTCCTCGGCCCATAATCTGAATTCACGTTGCCAGTTCGGAATGAGAGGTTTGGGACAGACCAGCAACACACGACGCACCTGCCCGCTACGCAGCAACAACCGAATGGCCGTGATCGACTGCATCGTTTTGCCCAAGCCCATTTCATCCGCCAGTAGGGCCGACTTCTGGGCAAATAACCAGGCGATTCCTTCGTACTGGTAGGAAAAAGGCTCAAAAGGCATCACCAATTCCTGTCCAGCCAACCAACTTTCCAGGGGAGGCTGCAGGATATAGAACAGGCGATCTTCCATCGAAAGGGCGTCAGCCGGGGGCTGGATTCGCGTCACACACTTTCGGACTGCTTTATTCTCTTCACCACCTTGGGGCACAGGTGGTTTGATGGAGCGAACTTCTTCCCGCTTTTCCTCCGGCTTCTTTTGAAAATCGATAAAATCGGGAAATGCAATCTGAATCGTTTTCGGTTTATGCCAATACGGTTTCCAACCCGGGATAAAACCGGCTGAAGTAATCAGTTTCTGCTCCTGCACCTGCAACTTCGGCCAGCGATGCAGCGCAACATTGATTCCCGTCTGTGTGACAGTTACATCAAAATCGGAATCGAACTGCGGCAGCGCCGGTGCCGGTAATCTCAACTGATCGGCTGGAGCGGGCAATCGGGGAACCGCAGTCCCCATACATTTTCCGTCGTCATTCATGACAGCATCGATTCCATTCAACATCATTTCGGAAGATTGACACCGGGTTTGAAACCAGGCTTGCACAAGGCGTGAACTAGGCGGCCTGTCCCATCGCTTCTTTTAGTGCCTGCTCGACACGAATCAACGGTTCCTGCAGGTCAGCTGATTCCGGCACGTATTCCGCCATTTTTTTCAGAATTTTCTCGACGTCTTTCTCCTGCTCCGGGATTATCCAATAAGTTGCATTTCCATTGATCTGCACAGTGGCTGAGTTGTCCGCCTCGGTACTGCACAAAATCGGGATAGAACGCCATGCCTGTTGATTGAGTGCATCTGGCTGATCGACGAAGAGGACATCCGGAAGAACCTGCAAGCGATCTCTGAGAGCACCCGCGATCAATTCGCCAACGAGAAACGGTCGCAGCGTCGGCCCGTACAAAGTCCGCTGTGTCGCATTGGGACGCACCGGCAAGCTGCACTGAAATTCGATCGGGCGTCCCAAATGAGAGGTAATCAGCACCCCCCCACTGATCTCGCCATTGGGCTGTTCCACAACTTGATAGAACCCGAGAACGCACTCGGGACGCTTGCTATTTTGTGCCATGCGCGAGTTATCACTTCCCTGTCTGAATGAACCCAAAAGGCATGATGACAAACGATTCCGCATCTTGCTTCAGTAGTTTGTCTACCTCAGAAAGTCAGGCCGAACCGAAAGGAACTGGCAAGACTTCTGCTCTGTCCTGCTCAAGTGATATCTATTCGGCAAGCCATGCTTTTGATCGGCGGATTGACAAAGGCACTTGAGCAACTTCTTCCCTGATCGTTAATACCGGAAATCTCTCTGAAATGTGGCCATGACAGTTTGTACCACCTGTTCGATTCAAGTAGATCAGGCTGAATTTCCCTCCGAAAAATCCCTCTCTGACCGTACCTCCCTCTCTACCCGTACCAATGTTATGGGTGGCATAGTCATCCTCACTTACCCAGATTCCGCCCCGATTCACACACATGCTTGAAGCTCCATTCAGGCTTGGGTACCATTGACATAGGTGGGCAGCCACATCGGGGTGGTGACATGGTGAGACGTTTCAGTAACGGGGGGGGGCCAACCCCTCACGGTTTTGAGGAAGACGAATGATGAACATGACAGCAATTATTTCTACTTCTCTCCTGGTGATTGCGATGACCGTAACAGCTAAAGCCGAAGAAATGAAACTGACTGCTACAGATGGCAAACCGATCTGGGGCACTTTTACCGCAGCGAAGCCGAACAACGACAAAATTGTGATCCTGTTTCATCAGGCCCGCTCGAACAGACATGAATACGATCCGGTTGTTCCGGTGATCAACAAGGCCGGCTACGACACCTTGAGAATCGATCAACGCTCCGGCGGAACGATGTGGGGCAAAGAAAATCAGACCGTCAAAGCGGCTGGCAGATCGACCGAATATGTCGAGGCCTACCCAGACCTGCAAGCTGCGGTTGATTGGGCCGTTTCCAAAAAATACAAGAACATAATAACGGTCGGCAGTTCCTATTCAGCTGCTCTCAATTTTCATCTCGCCAAACGGAACAGTGACCACATTACCGCGATCGCCTGTTTTTCTCCCGGGGAGTATCTCGGCAGGGACTGGAGTGTTGCAAAGGCAGCCATAGGTTTAAAAATTCCCGTCTACGTTACATCGGGGTCACAAAGTGATGAACTGCAGCGTCTGGACGACATCGTAAATCATGCGAATATCCAACACCTCACCCGGCACCGTGCCAAGATGGGGGTTCATGGAGCCTCGACGCTTCGGAAAGACCGCAACCCCGGAGGATACCAGGAAAATCTGGCCCACTTCATGAAATTTCTGGAATCGCTATGAACCGGTTGAAGGTAGTTGAAACCGGATGACAATCGAAAAAAGCCACACGCAATTCAGCGTGTGGCTTTTGAAATGTTACAAGGTATTCAATCAGATTGATTGCCTGCCTATCTCTGGAATTGCTGAAGCTCGAATTGGGCAGCCCGATAGGCGGAAAGGTACGATGCCTTTGTCTCCAGGCATTTCCGGAAATATGACCTGGCCGCCTCAGTGTCTCCCCCCGCAGAAGTTCGCAAACCGATGAAGTAGTAGGCCTCGCACTTCTGGGCGATCGCCGCCTTTTCATCATCCGGATTCACCTTGCTCAGCAATGTTTTGTCGTTGATTTTCCCCATGAGGTACAAGGTGACCAGATCGATCCAGTCTCGCTGTTCGACCGGCTTGGCAACTGTTCCGGCAAAGCGACTGTTCGCTTCCTGTCCCTGTCCGGCGAGAATCATCGAAGCGTAAGTCCAGGGATCGAGGAAACGCATTTTACTATTAATGTTGATCGCCTGATCAAACTCGGCAAATGCTTCCGCATATTTTTTTATGTAGAAATAGGCAAACCCCAAATCCGCATGCGTCATCGGATTTTTGGGGAATATCTCGATTGCCTTCTTGTAATCAGCAATCGCAGATTCCGATTTCCCCTGACGCAATTTCGCATTAGCCCTCAAGGACAGTACGGACGGATTCTCCGGCTGTAGAGTCAACGCCGTTGTAAAATCCCTTTCCGCTTCCGCCGGCTTGCCCAACTCCATCAACATGTATCCATGATTGATATGAGCGACAAAGAATTTCGGCTCCAACTGGATCGCTTTCGCAAAATCGGACAACGCCTCTTCTTTTCGATCCAGTTGCTTGTAGAACATGCCTCGATTGTTATAGGCGACGGGCATTTCGGGAAACACCTCGACAAACTTGTTGAAAGCCGCCAGGGCCTCATCAGTTTTCCCAGCCATCGCATAGGTATCCGCCATCGCCGTGAGCGAAGGAATATGCTTCGGTTCCAGATTCAAAGCCGCCTTGAAGTCACTGATGCCCTGATCAATCGTATCGCTGATCTGCAAATTCGCCAGACCTCTCTGATAAAGAATGTTCGCGCGATCTTCGTCAGACATCTTCAGGCGTTCAAGAATTTGCGTGGCGACGTTGATACTGTCCTGAGCATGCTTCGGCTGATCTTCGATCATTGAAAGATTGGTCATCCCAAACAGATACGGAAGGTAGTAACCGGGCTGCTTCGACTGAGTTGCCCCGATCGATTCACGTGCATCGGCCACGCCGTCACGAATCATGGCTGCATTTCCCGTCTGAATCCCCAGTTCCACACGGGAACTGGCACGAATATGCAACGCTCTCCCCTGCTTTGGATTGGTTTTCAGAACTGCATCAGCCAGGGTGATCGCACGATCGTACTCACCCGATTGATAGGCTGCCATCGCCTGATCGAGTGACTGCGTCTGCTCCTGAGAAAGACTCACTGTCTGGGCCGAGATCTCCTGAGCGGAAATCGAGGGAACTACGCATATCCCCAGACAGCCACATATCGCAACCAGCAAACCTGAGGGGGAGAGTGTCAATTGGCTTAGCACGTCTATTCCTTCCTTAGAATTCTATTTTACCGCCACCCAAATCACGGCGGACAACACAACGCTGCTGCAACCTGTCAACCAGGAGCAGGCAAGCGTCCTAAAAAAAATGATCGTCGTTGATCACCTGCCTCATCAGGACATCGATCACCGCGAAACTGCGCACGGCCCGAAATCCCAGTCATATTCGTCGGGTATGTTGATAAACCGGAAGAATTGCGTCAATGTCAGTTTTTGAGAAAAATGGGGCTTCTTGCTGTTTTCAGAAGATTTGGTTTTGATCTATCATTGTCCTGTATTACCGGTTGGCACTGCCCTTCCCAGTTGTCACATTCACGACTCATTCAATACTCGTAGAGATAAAACCTGTTGAGCCATTCCCGTATTCGCATCGCGTTTGTTATACCGACGCTTGATCAATCTGGAGCCGAAAAACAGCTTTCCCTACTGGCTTGTGGCCTTCCCACCAGCGAATACGAACCTCTGGTTATCGCCTTGAATCGGGGCGGTCCTTACGAAAAAGCCCTCCGCCAGTCTGAAATCCCTATCAAGATTCTTGACAAACGGCTGAGATTCGATCCATTTGCCCACAAACGACTGTCTGCCTGTTTGAAGGAATTCCAGCCGGATATTGTCCACTCCTGGCTTTTCTCGGCAAATTCCCATGTCAGACTGCTGAAAAATTCCCATGTAAACTGGAAAACCGTTGTTTCAGAACGCTGTGTCGATTCCTGGAAATCCGCCTGGCAACTCTGGCTGGATCGCAAAATGATCCCACGAACCGATGCTCTGGTCGCCAATTCGAACAGTGTCGCTGAATTCTACGCCAACCTCGGCGTTCCTGCACAGTTGATTCATGTGATCAACAATGGCATATCGTTGCCCCCAACTTTTTCGGAAACGGAAAAGAGGGAGGAGCACAGGGATTGGCTAAAAAAATGGAACCTTCCCGAAAATGCTTTTATCGTCGGTTTTGCCGGTCGCCTCGTTGCTCTGGGCGGCTCATCTTCTTAACATCGCCGACCCGCGAATTGTTGCTGTTTTTGCAGGGGAAGGGCCAGAATCAGGAAATCTGCTGGATTTGGCTAAAAAATATGAAGTCGATCGTCATCTCCGATTTATCGGACATCAAAACGATATCGACTTCTTTTACAGACAATGCGATGCTTTTTGGCTCGCCAGTGCATTCGAAGGAGAGTCCAATAGCTTAATGGAAGCGATGGCTCATGGTTTGCCCGTTGTGGTTTCGCAAATTCCGGCCAATCTGGAGCTGGTGACTGAAGGGGAAACGGGACTGACTGCCCCGCTGGGAGATAGCGCCAGGTTTGCAAAGCAAATTCGTAAACTGACGGATGATTCCGAACTGCGGATAAAATTGGGGCAACAGGCACAGGAAT
>JALTOP010000183.1 GCA_027000105.1 Planctomycetaceae bacterium
AAGAGCGGCTGCTTCCTCATCCAGCTGTTGCTGGATACGGCCGAGATCGGCCACTCCGGCTCCCGCTGCAAAAAGGATTTCTCCCAAATCTCCGCCACCACTTACAACTGCTTCTCCCCCTTTGCGTAACTCTTCATAATCGATCGCGAATCGCTGGTTGAATACCGTTTTATTAACACCACCCAGGATTTCAGTCAGGATGTTCTCATCGAGCACTGCGACATCGTCCGGCCCACGCAATGTTTTGCTTCGCCCTTTTCGTCGAATCAGTTCGATTCGTGTCCCGTCGGTATCTTCCAGCAAACCGCCGATACGCAAGTTGGAGTTGGCGTGGATAAAATTGTCAGTACTGTTGTGAGGGATACCAAACAGCAATTGACGCAAGGCGCGCAGTGAGGAGCTTTTCCCGGCTTCGTTGGGACCATACACAAGATGCAATCCGTGGTTCCCTTCGCCGGGCGAAAGAGAGACATCGGTAAACGGCCCGAAGGCCAACAGATCCAATCGTAAAATTTTCATGCCGAATCCCCCTTGCCCAAACGTGTGATCAACAGCGGCTGTACCTCATCCAACAGCTTTTGCAGATACTCCGGGCTGTTCAAAAGGATGGCTTCTTCACCATGCACAATTTCTTCAGGCAGTTTTCGCCGCAGATCGTTCAGTTCCTCCGCCAATTCCAGCAGTCTGGATTCATCTTCCCGTACCTCATTGATGTAGTCGATGAGAACGCCAACGGGGCCATCCTGTTGTGGCAATTCTTTGACTGCCTGCAGCGGCGACGTTTCGTACTCCACTTTTTCAAGCCAGATTTTCCCGGATGAACAAGTCACCGCTTCTGCCCGGAACTGATTTGTCCAATGAAGCGAATCTGCAATCAGGGACGCGTGCTTTTCCGTTTTTCCCTTCAAGACAAGTCTCACACCGATCGGCATGCCCTCGTTCCGGTCAAGCAATTTGGAAAGTTCAGTCGAGAACAGATCGAGAATTTCGTCATCGCGATTCAGACTGCCGATATCGAGGTCGCATCGTTCCCAACGGAAAACATCGAGCGAGTGGAACTTGATGGTTGTCTCGCCTCGGCCATCGACAGTGGCAAGATAGCACCCCTTGGGGCCAGATTCGCGAATGTGTCGCCCCTGAATATTGCCGGGGTAAACAATCAACGGCTCGGTCTGCTGAACCTGACGGTGATGCACATGCCCCAAAGCCCAGTAATCATACCCCTTCTGTTTAAGATCATCGATACTGCAGGGAGCGTACGGTTCGTGTCCCTGTGGTTCATTCAGGGATGTATGCAGCAAACCGATGTTATACAAACCGGGCAGTTTTGCAGGATAGTCGACCGCAAAGTTGTCGAACTCAGCCGCCTTTCCGAAAGAACGGCCATGAACGGCAACACCCAGTTCCTTCAATTTTTCATTTTTCGCAGTAGCCGCTCTTTTATGGGGCAGCAATTCGACATTATCGGGCAACCGCAGCGACCTGGTCATCTTGTTTGCCGCATCATGATTGCCGCTGATCATCACAACGGGGATCCCGGCGTCACGAAGCCGGCTCATCTGCAGGACGAAAAACAGCCCCGTATTGTGATCCTTCCAATCACCATCGTAAATATCACCGGCGATGAGAACAAAATCAACATCCTCCTCAATGGCCAACTCGACCAGATTTTCCAACGCTCTACGGGTCGCTTCCCGAATCTCCTCCGCTGGCGCTCCATCATACCGTTCCAGTCCACGTAATGGACTATCGAGATGAATATCAGCTGCGTGAATAAATTTCATCCGGTTTTCCTTTTTGCCAGAAAGCCTGCTGTCTTTTTCGGGGCCTGATTCGAGAATCCGTTTCCTGATGACCACTTGAAACTGCATGACAGCGTTTGAGACCGCCTCGCTGCTATAGTTGGTTTGTCGTCATAGCCGCTCTGTTGCCGCTCCGCTCATCTGATGCAGGCGTATGCGGCTGCCTCTAAAGATTGATGCTGAGGATTGATGCCGGGCTATTTCACAATATCGCTACTTCATCAAATCGAGAAAGACAATGTGCGAGGGGTTCCCGACCGGAACGTAGTGGTTGGTAAAATTCAAACGGCCAGTTGCCCGATCGACTTTGAACACGGCGACACTATCGGCCCGCTGATTACAGCAATAGAGGAATTCTCCAGTCGGATCGAAACTGAAGCTGCGAGGATAATTTCCCCGTGTCCATTCTTCTTCGATAAAAGTCAGTTCGCCGCTTTGCTGATCAATTGAGAAAATGCCAATGCTGTCGTGCAGTCGATTGCCCGCATAAACAAACCTTCCATCGGATGAAACCAGAATTTCGGAACAGAAATTACTCCCGGCAAAACCGGGCGGCAGTGACGAAACAGTCTGACGTGCGGTGAGACTTCCCGCTTCTGCATCGTAATCGAACAGCACGATTGTCGAACCTTCCTCCTGAATCGAGTAGAACCAGCGACCGTTCGGATGGAAGTGAAAATGACGAGGGCCATCACCCGGGGGGAGAGAGACTGCCGGAGGAGTATTCGCCAACAGGTTACCTGTTCTGTCATCGAATTTCCAACTGTAGATTTTATCCAGCCCCAAATCGACGTGCATCACATATTTCCCCGAAGGGTCAGCCTGAATCATGTGAGCATGCGTTCGATCATGCCCGCTGAAAGCGTAACTTCCTACGGGAGCATGAGTCGCGACCGTCGGGCCAATTTTCCCGTTATCGATTTTGACATCTGATGCTTCGCCGACTCGGCCATCCTTCAGAATGGGAAACACGGAAACAGAACCGCCAAAATAGTTGGCCACAAGCAAAAAACGCCCGGAAGGATGAATGCTGATGTAAGTGGGGCCTGCTCCACCGGACGGAACCGTGTTGAGAATCGTCAATTTCCCATTTTTACGATTGATCGAAAAGGCACTGATACTGCCCTGCTTTCCCTTCCCGATGCGATCCGTTTCGTTCGTGGAATAGAGGCGGGTTCCCTCTGCATTGACAGCCAGACAACTCGGGCTTGTCCCCATTTCGAAAACACCCGCTGAAGTTGCCGCACCGGTTTTGCGGTCAACCTCAAAAAGATGAATCCCTCGCCCATTGCCGGGCGGCAGGTCTACCTGTGTTGGCAACATATCTTTCAAGGGAGCGCTGAATGTTCCCACATACATCATCAAAGGTGCACATTTTTTTTTCGTCTCTGCGTGAAGCGAGTGAAGCGAAGCGTTCGCAAAAATTGCCGACCCGGCCCACGCGGCGCCAAGTCCCAAAAAGGAACGTCGACTCTGATCTGATAAATTCATGGTGTCGTAGCCTGAAATTACTGGTGTTACAAAATTACTGGTGTTACAAGTTGAAAGTCACACATCCTGACCGGAAACTACAATATAATAATCCCAAACGAATTGCGACTTGCCTGTTGATAATTCGCCCCTGTCGTTGTCGATCGTGCATTCAACCCACTTCGCTGTGTGCTGGTTCATTTCCGACTGGAACCAATTCACGCCGCCTGCAAGAACGGGCTCCCATCAATTCGCCGCGTATAATCTGATAGTCGGGATTCGCCTCCAGCCCAATGCGAATGCTCGATTCATTTATTTTGATTACTTTAAGCAGAATCTGTTCTCCCTGTGGCGTGAGAACGATAATTTCTTCCTGTTTTTTTCGTGAGAGGACAAGCATATTGGTCTCCTGAAATATTGAATGATTGGCAAGAACCGCGCACTTCTTCGGTCGAGAACGCATCAAAAGCAGAACGGGCCGCCGGCTCGTTCAGTTAAAAAGCAGTTGTCGAGCTTTCAAAGCGAAGGCTTCAGAATCGCATGGAAGAAAAGCGTGCCGAGTTCACGAAGTTTCGCGATGTGTTGCCACATCGGGGAGAACTGCCAGGAGAACGATGTCATCTCAAGCTCTCATCAAAAGCCCGTCATTCTCCGCGGGCAAGAGGCCGACCATTTAAGCACCGGTCGAACGCGCTGAATCCATCAGTTGATCAAATCAACACGGCCAGTGTAGCGACCTGCTTTTTACATGCAAGAGCAATCATCCATTTTTTTCAATTTCGCTCTGCAACGGTGATACCTTCCTCGCCTGCTCAACCGCGAAGCAAATGCAGAAAAAAGGAACTAGGCCACTACACCCGACAATCCTTGAGATATCACAACACCTGCCCGTCATGGATGCCTGAGAAGCATGCTCATCGATTTCTGCCCCAACGCTGTCGCACGGCATCCAGCAATACCGCGATGATAATCACGCTGCCGGTAATCACTCTTTTGGTTGGGTCGGAGGCGCCTATTTGTGCCAGGCCGGACTGCAAAACGGCAATGATCAGCACACCAAAAAAAGTGTTGATGACCGAGCCTCGCCCCCCCATCAGGCTTGTCCCGCCAATCACACAAGCGGCAATTGCAGCCAACTCCAGACCGACAGCCGCATTCGGATCCGCTGTCGAAAGTCTGGAAGTCTGCATGATTCCAGCCAATCCGCACATCACCCCACTGATAACAAACACCGCGATTGAATAGGGAGCCGACCTGATGCCAGACATCCTGACAGCCTCCGCGTTGGTTCCGATCGCAATGCAATACCGCCCAAACAACGTCCGACTGAGTATGAACTGGCCAGTAACAACCACAATGATAGCAATAATGAAGGAAGGGGAAAGAAACATTCCCTGAATCGGCGTCCCGATCCACTCGACAGAGGAACCAATATATTTCGTTTGCGAATCGGTCATCAAATACGCCACGCCTCTGGCAATTTCCAGCATACCAAGTGTGACGATAAACGAGGGGATTCCCGCCTTGACGCTGATCACTCCATTGAACAGGCCACAAAACGCGGTGGCGAGCAGACAACAGGGAACCGCCGCACTGAGCGGCCAACCGTGGTCAGCCATCAATACCCCCAATAATGCGGAGGAGACCGCGAGCATCGAACCGACAGATAGATCGATCCCGCCGATGATCAGGATGAATGTCATTCCGACTGCGATCACAGTCAAATCGGGAATCGAATTCGCAATGGATGTCAGCGTGGTCATGCTCAAAAAATTGTTGCTCATCAGACTGAATATCAGCACCAGTCCCAGCAAAACCCCGACCATCGCCGCATACTGAAGCAGAGACCGCAGCATGTGCGCACCCCGGGAAGGCTCCTGCAAATGACTCGTCTCTGTTGAATCACATCGGTCCATTTATCTCACCACTATCTCACCAATCATATAAGTGTCACAAAACGGCCGCTTCTTTTCGGAGAACCGCCTACCGTTCCCGCAATTGATGCGGATCAAATCTGCCGGGCTGTTTCCCGACCGCTCTGTTGTCTGTTTTGAGGTTCCATGTATTCGGAGAACGCCGCCTGCATAATCAAATCGGTCGACCATTCCTCTTTCGAAAAAGTGGCGACCAGTTTTCCGGCGGACATGACTGCGATCCGATCACAGGTTTCATACAGTTCATCCAAATCGCTGCTGACGATCACGATTCCTTTTCTTTGATCCGTCAATGACTTGAACAGGCGATGTATCTTCTCACGGGCAGCGACATCGATCCCGCGTGTCGGTTCATCGAACAGAAAAACGTCAGCCCCGTGCAACAGCCACTTGGCAACAACCACTTTCTGCTGATTCCCTCCCGAAAGAGTCTCAACCGGCTGTTCAATATCGTGACAGCGAAGATCCAACTCCTGTTTCATGCGTTGTGTCTGAGTTATTTCCTGTTTCCGATCGACAAGCCCCGGAAAGCTGGTGAACTTATCCAGGCTGCACAAGGAGCTGTTTACTCGAATGGCTTGCGGGAGCAGCAAACCGGA
>JALTOP010000184.1 GCA_027000105.1 Planctomycetaceae bacterium
CTGCGGGCAACCGATTCATCGCAGCGGGAAGGACGCTTCTTCCTCGAAGAAGGCGGATCCGGTTCTGCTCGAAGTCTTTCATAATCATTTTGCCTCGATTGCCGAACAGATGGGCGAAACGCTTCGACAAACAGCCCACTCGGTGAACGTGAAAGAACGGCTCGATTACAGTTGCGCATTGTTCGATCCGCAAGGGCGGTTAATCGCGAATGCTCCCCACATTCCCGTTCATCTTGGAGCGATGGGAGAAACAGTCAAGCGCACCCTGGCCGATAACCCCCGACTTTCACCGGGAGATGTTTTTGTTGCCAACGATCCGTATCAGGGAGGTTCCCATTTGCCGGATATCACCGTGATTTCTCCATTGGTCGATTCGGAAACCGGGCGGGTACTGTTTGTTGTTGCCTCACGCGCCCATCATGCGGAAATCGGTGGGATTACACCTGGAAGCATGCCTCCATTTTCAAGTAATCTGGCAGAAGAAGGAGTTGTCTTACGGAATTTTCCCTTGATAAAAGGGGGAGTGAGCCATTTCGATTCTTTGCGGGTTCTTTTGAGCAGCGGGCCTTGGCCTTCACGGGCTGTAGAGGACAATTTGGCAGATATTCAGGCCCAGATGGCAGCCAACAGAATGGGAATTGAATTGCTATCCGGATTGATCGAATCCCGCTCGCTTTCGATTGTTCAGGATTATATGCGATTTATCAGGCAGGCAGCTGCAGCGAAGGCAAAACTCGCGATCAGTCAGCTCAGGCAGGGAACGCACTGCATGACGGATCATCTGGATGATGGCAGTCCGATTTGTGTGGCAATCAGCATCGATAAAGAGAAAGCAATCGTTGATTTCACCGGAACCGGCCCCGTTTTGAAGACGAATTTGAATGCGAATCGGGCAATTGTGACCGCAGCGGTTCTGTACGTTTTCCGTTGTCTGATTGCAGAAGATATTCCCCTGAACGAAGGTGTGCTGCAGCCGATTGAAATTGTCCTGCCGGAATGCCTGTTGAATCCGCCTGCCAGGGAGGAGCCTGCACAGTGTGCGGCGATGGTTGGAGGGAATGTGGAAACCTCCCAAAGAGTCGTTGACGTTTTGTTGGGGGCGTTGGAATTGGCAGCGGCAAGTCAGGGAAGTATGAACAATCTTACCTTCGGTGATGAAACATTCGGATATTACGAAACAATTTGCGGCGGTAGTGGGGCAACGAAGAAGCACGCGGGCACCGACGCGGTGCATACCCACATGACAAATACGCGATTAAGCGATGTCGAAGTGATCGAACGGCAGTACCCGGTTCGCATCAGAAAATTTTGCATCCGAAAAGGTTCTGGCGGGCAGGGTAAAAATGCAGGGGGGAATGGTATCATTCGGGAAATCGAATTTCTCAAATCGTTGAGAGTCTCGATGCTCTCTCAAAGACGTGGGAAGTATCCACCGTTTGGATTATCCGGCGGCGGGGCGGGGCTTCTCGGACAGAATATGATTCGCAGAAAAAATGATGCCTCCGAAACCGATTTGGGAGGTTCCTTTCACATCGACGTTTTTCCGGGCGATCTTCTGATCATCAAAACACCAGGTGGCGGCGCTTGGGGAGAACAGAGTTAATCATTCGGTTTGAATTTGATATGCAATGCCCCCTGACAATGCACACACTGGACATTGCAGTTGTTCATTTCCATGGATGAGCGAATCCGATTCCTGCAGTAGGGACAATCGACATAGGTCGCGGTAACACGATCGTAATTCTCTTTCAGGTTCATTTTGAACTGATGAGCGCAGCGATTGCACTGAACGTTGGCATCGAGGAATTGGCCGGGAATCTTCAATTCCTCGTTGCAGCCCGGGCAGCGAAAGAATATCCCTTTCGGCTCGATCAGCAGGACCTGCAACCCCACTTTCCCGGGAGATTCGATCACCGCAGAACCGGAATCTTCCATTTCGTCCGGTTCGATCTCCTTCAACGGGATAAAGTCGGGGACATCGACAATGCTCACTTCCAAATCCGGGTTCAACAGTGCCCGACAGGTTTGACAGGTGATGAGATTGGGAGGCATAAAGTCGCCACAGTCCGGGCAATTACCTCCAGGCCAAGCTCCCATGTTTTTTCCTTCAATCTATTCTGAAATCTCTCAAAACGAACACGCAGGCACAAAGCGAGGCTAATTATCTCCAGTGCAGCCTGAACGCGGATAGCCCAGCACGGCTGGTCTGTTTTAACCACCGTAGCCAAAATGAAACTTCCCAAAGTTTTCGTACCGTTCGTAAACTTAAACCGTTAGTAGGACAAAAACCCGATCTATTAACAACACAAACACCTGCGAAGTGGCAGGGAACTTGCATCACTAACGGTAAAAGTTTGCGAATGGCTCACAAATTTCAGGAAAATACCGGTTCGATGACGGCTATCAGTATGAACCAGCTGTGCTGGGCAATTCGTTGGAATCCGTTTTGAGTTTGGCCCGAACAGTGAGTGATTTATTTAGCTTCGATGCAGAATAGCTTGGTGGCTGTCTTCAGGTACATCCGTCCGTCGGCCACAGCGGGGGTCGCGAACGATGTCTCGCCGAGAGAAACTCGCCCAAGTTCTTTGAACTTGTCTGCTACCGACATCACTACCACTGTACCGTCTTCATCAATCGCATACAAGCGGTTTTCCAGCCAGATGGGAGAGCCACTGAAGTTGCCCGAAATTCGCTCCGTCCAAATTTCTTTCCCATCAGCAGCGTTCAGGCATCGGACCATTCCACGATCAAGAACCATAAACAGACGTCCATTTTTGTAGAGTGGGGTTGGGGCATAAGGAATTTTGCGTGTGATGGTGTATCTCGGTTTGAGTTCCCCTTTTTGGTCGAGCGGAATCGCCATAAGCAGTTTACCGCTTCCGCCAGAACCGCACGTTGCCACAACGAGATCGCCCGCAATGACAGGGGATCCGACGGTTCGCATCGGAAATTCTTCACTTTTCCAGATGGTTTTTCCTGTCGCCAATTCCAGTCCGGTAATTCCGGTTTTTCCGCTGACACAGATTACTTCCACAATGCCATCTTTACGTTTTCGAACAACTGGCGTCGCGTAAGAAGTACGGCGGAACTCTCGTTTTGTTTCCCAGAGCAGTTTTCCGGTATTCAGATCGAGTGCATATACGGAACTCGGCCCCATCATATCTTTGGCAACGATCACATACTTGCCATGAATAATTGGTGAGCAGGCCGGGCCGTGTTGACTGGTGAATTCGCCCAGGTTTTTTCGCCAAAGCTCATCACCTCGCGAACTAAAGCCGGCGACAATAAAATTCTTTTCGTCAGCAAACGCAGCGACAACTTTTTCCCCATTGGTGGCAGGAGAACCGGAGGCAAAACTGTTTTTTTTGTGTAGGTGCACACTATCGAGAGAGAGGTCGCGTTCCCAGCGTTTTTTTCCGGTCGCTGCATCAAGGCAAATTAACCGACGAATTTTTCCTTCCTTCAGGGCGGAAGTCAGATAGAGATTTTCCCCCCAGACGACGGGCGACGAATGGCTTTTTTCCGGCAGTTCAATTTTCCAGGCGTAATCTTTTTCAGTCCAGGTAACAGGGAATCCCGTTTCCAGGGAGACAGCCGTTCCGTTGGGGCCACGAAACCGGGGCCAATTTTCTGCCTGAGAAGCGTTGCACAAGCATACAACAAGCAATCCCGACATGAAGACAGAAACACGAATCATCAAACCTCTCCTGAAATAAATAACTCCCGATATTACCTTCCTGCCTCACACGGTATCAGATTCGCCGGGACTGAACCACCCAACAGTACCTTCTCACTAAAATCCTGCGAAAAAGTGACAGGACATTTCTCACAAGTAGTTGTGTTAATCGGTCTGACCTGTTAATCATCTCGGCCCCGTTCAACCAATTCCGGTCACCTTGAGATTTGTTCGAAAAACAAAAAATATTTTTTGCCCAATCTCTGACCGCTTTATCAGCAGGGCATACGTTACATAAGTAAAGAGGCTCCATTTCGTTGGACCTGATGAAAAATCTGAGCTAGTCATATATCGTTTGTCAAACCCGTCGTCCTTTTGAAAAGGCTCACCATTGCAGATAGAAGCAAGTAGTGAAGTTGGTAAGGTAAGGTGTCCTCTGTTGTTCTTCCAGCATGTTTTGTAGAATGGCCGGTTCTCGAAAATAGGTGATAGATACACACAACAGATTGAAAACCCTCGATGAGCCTGTCGCTTGACCAGTACGCCGGAGATCTTGATCAGACGATGTTGACAGAACGGCATCGATTGCATCGGCAGTTTCGTAAACTTGTCGCCGCCGACATGCGGGGCAAGGCTTCCGAAAAACAGAAGAAAAGCTTCATCGACCAACTGAAACGCTCTGTTCAAAGGGCGGAAAAAAGGAGAGCGTTACTTCCTGTTCCTCGCTTCATGGGAAAACTGCCGATTGATGAGCATCGTGATGAGATAAAAAGGGCGGTCGAAACAGATCCGGTGGTTATTGTTTGTGGGGAAACAGGATCAGGGAAATCGACACAGCTTCCACAGATTTGTCTCGACATGGGGCGTGGTGTTTACGGAATGATCGGACATACCCAACCTCGGCGGTTGGCTGCTCGATCGGTCGCTGCTCGTGTGGCCGAGGAACTTGAAGCTGCCGTCGGCGAACAGGTTGGTTACAAAATTCGGTTTAACGATGCGACCACTCCCGGTACGTACGTCAAACTGATGACCGATGGTGTTTTGCTTGCGGAAACCAGATCGGATCGTTTTCTGAATGCGTACGATACCATCATCATCGACGAAGCGCACGAACGATCCCTGAACATCGATTTTTTACTCGGTTATATCAAAAGGTTGTTGCCCAAGCGTCCGGAGTTTCGATTGATCATCACTTCGGCCACCATTGATGCTGCCAGGTTCAGCGAACATTTTTCACTCAACGGTAAACCGGCCCCTGTCATTCATGTCGAGGGGCGTTCTTATCCTGTCGAAGTGAGATATCGTCCTCCCGGTAAAACCGACGAGGGAGGAGAAGCTGATTGGCGAACAGCACTCACCAATGCAGTCGATGAACTGACGCTGGAGTCCCGTGGTGACATTCTGACATTTCTGCCAACCGAACGCGAAATTCGTGAAGCAGCCAAAGTGCTGCGCGGGCATCTGACCCGGACACGACGGGTGGGCAATGAAATGGAAGTCCTTCCACTTTATGGAAGACTCTCGGAAAAGGAGCAACGGAAAATCTTTCAACCGCACAGCAAACAGCGAATTGTCCTCGCCACCAATGTCGCAGAATCCTCCTTGACGGTTCCGGGAATTGAAATGGTGATCGATCTGGGTACTGCCCGCATCAGCCGTTACTCTCCTCGCTCCAAGATGCAGCGTTTACCCATCGAGGCTGTCTCGAAAGCATCGGCCAACCAGCGGAAAGGGCGGTGCGGCCGGACGGCCCCGGGGATTTGTATTCGTCTCTACTCCGAGAAAGATTTTGAATCCCGTGAGGAGTTCACCCCGCCCGAAATTCAAAGGACAAATCTGGCCCAGGTCCTGCTGCAGACGATTTCGCTGAAACTGGGTGCGTTGCATGAGTTTCCATTTCTCGATCCACCCAAGGCAGGCATGATTCGTGATGCTCATAAAACATTGTTTGAACTGGGGGCGATCGATGGGAAAGGGCGTCTGACGCCGATCGGCCGGCAACTTGCGAAATTCCCGGTCGATCCCCGCATCGGCCGGATGATTCTGGCCGGGCATGACGAGAACTGCTTGAATGAAATCCTGATCATTGCCAGTTCATTGGAGATTCAGGATGTGCGTGAT
>JALTOP010000185.1 GCA_027000105.1 Planctomycetaceae bacterium
ATGAATTTGTCGAAGCCATTCCCGTTGAGACGCATGACAGGCCAGCATTTCCAGCTTGAGTTCCATCTTTGCAGAAATATCTACAATAAACTGCGGTTCGATCGGGTTCCCATAATAATCAATCCCCTCGATCGGGTCGACATAATAGAGAGCGGGAATATGATCGAGGTAATCAGCCGGGTCTGTTTGATGTGTTCGATAGAGCGGAACGGTCGAGCTGAAACAGGCATCGCGAACGATCTGACTGGTCGCTTCATGATCACAATGATAGTCGATTGGCGGAGCCGTGATGACAATATCGGGACGGGCTTTACGGATAATTTCCGTCACTCTCCGGCGAGCTTCGTCGTTACTGAATATGGCCAGGTCGGCGAATTCCGCACAGATATAGTCCGCCCCCAATAGTTTCGCGGAAGCGGCTGCTTCTGCACGACGGACATCGGCAATTTCCCTGCGGGACAGATTCATGCTCCCCAAATCGCCAGCGGTCATTGTGCTGCACACAATTTCGCAACCACGTTCTTTCAGAATCGCCAACGTTCCCGCACACTGGAGTTCGATATCATCTGGATGCGCATGAATCGCCAATATTCGAGTTGCCTCACTCCCCATGATAAACTCTTTTCCTTATCTCTATTTTTCCTGTATCTGTTTTCTTTGTAGTCTCTTTGTAGCTGTTTTGTACCTGTAGCAACAATTCATTACACTGAAAATTCATTACACAAAAAACACGGGAGTATTGTAATAAATTATCGCGTGTTTGGTAACGAACCGAAGGAAGATCAGGCAATTTCAAACAGGTGACGACATCCCATGTCGAAATCATGATGGGAACGGGCCAACCGCTCAAGAAATGCCGTTTACCCGCCGCTCCCCCAATTACACCAACCGGAAATGATGATACCTGAATTATCCTCCCATGAACATCGAACCTGCCTGGCAAATTGCAAGTTGATTCACTTGATCCCTGGCAATACCAGCATGGCATCACCATAACTGAAAAAACGGTACCGCTGCTGTATCGCGATTTGATAGGCATTCATCACCTGTTCGTAGCCAGCGAAAGTGCACAGCAGAACCAGAAGGGTCGATTTCGGCAGGTGATAATTGGTAATCAAGCCATCAACAACATGGAACTGAAAACCGGGGCGGATAAACAGATCGGAATGTCCCCGCCACGGCTTGAGCGTTTCAACCTCCTTCTTGTCCGCATAACGTGCAGCCGATTCGAGAGTCCTCATCGATGTTGTCCCGACTGCGATAATTCGACCGCCCTGCTCTTTTGAAGCCTGGATCGTGTTCACCGCGGTTGCATCGATCTCGCACCATTCCGAGTGCATTTCGTGCTTGTCGAGACGACTGACAGAAACGGGGCGAAATGTCCCCAGGCCGACATGTAACGTGAGGTACGCGATGGAAACCCGGGCCTGCTGACATTTTTGCAGAAGCTGTTCGGAAAAATGCAGCCCGGCTGTCGGCGCGGCGGCGGCTCCGGGAATACGTGCATAGACAGACTGGTAACGCCGGGCGTCCTCCGGCTTCGCCTGCCCATGCCTGATATAGGGAGGCAAAGGAACCGAACCAATTCGATCCAGCAACTCCCAAACCGATTTTTCGTCGGAAAGCTCGACAACAGGACGTGCCTTCCAACATCCCCCCTCTTTCTTTTCGATCAATTCAAGCTGGACGCCGGCTTCATCATCTACAGATTGCTGTGGTGATTCACTCTGCGGTGATTCAGCGTGTACTGTTACAGTTTCCCCCGGCTGCAACTTGCCGCGGGATTTGCTCATCATTTCCCAGCTACCGTCAGCATGCAGGCTTAAAAAAAGCCCTTCCCATTTCCCTCCTGTCCTGTCTCGTACACCACGCAAGCGGGCAGGCACAACACGGGTCTGATTCAAAACAAGACAGTCGTGCGGACGAAGGTACTCCAGCAAATCGCAAAACTGACGGTGTTCGATATCTCCCGTTTCCCGATCCAGAACCATCAGGCGTGAGTGATCCCGCTGCTCGACGGGAGTTTGGGCAATCAATTCTTCAGGAAGTTCGTAATCGTAAGATTCGATCAAATTCAAATCTGGCATCGAGAGTTACTACCCGGCTGTTAGAAATCGTCCAGAGACAATAGAATACATTTCATGCGAAATCGTTTCACACCAATACGAAGCAGGCATGGTAGTAAGAATCAGGGCAAATAAATACTCCGTCGCAGATAAAGATGACAAGCGATCCCGGTTTACCAATCCCGATCCTGTTTTGCATCACCGAACTTGACCCCGGTGGTGCGGAATACGCGCTGGTTCAGCTTGTGACGCGGCTTGACCGTGAAAAATGGAAGCCGTCCGTCATAGCCCTGGGCAAGGATACGGAACTGGCCGAGCAGTTGCGTTCGGCTGATGTCCCTGTCACCTGCCTGAATGCAACCAGTTCACGGCAATTTTCGATTTACCCGAAACTTGTCAAACAGATGCGCAAGATCAATCCTGCCATCGTACAGACATTCCTGTTTCATGCGAATATCCTGGGGCGAATGGCTGCCCGCTCTGCGCGAATCCCACATGTCGTCAGCGGAATTCGTGTCGCCGAACGCAGAGGAAAATGGTATCACCGGGTTGAACGCTGGACAGATCGCTGGGTCAGCAAACATGTTTGCGTCAGCCGGGCGGTGCGGGATTTTACAGTTGAAATGACACGGATTCCTGCAGAAAAGATGGTCATTATCCCCAACGGTGTGGATGTATCACGTTTTGCGAATGCTTCACCAATTCCCTCATCTTCGCTGCCAGGCTACGAAAAAGGAGATTTGATCGCCCTGTTCGTGGGCAGACTTGATCAACAAAAGGGAGTTTTCGATCTGCTGGAAATTGCAGCACAACTGCAAAACCGCTTCCCGCATTTGAAGTGGCTGCTCGCCGGTGACGGGCCACTTGAAGCGGAAATGAAAACCCGGATTGATCGAATGAAATTGCAACAGCGAGTCCACCTGCTCGGTAGACGAAACGACGTCGCCGAGTTGATGCAAACGGCCGACCTGTTCGTATTCCCTTCCCGCTGGGAAGGGATGCCCAATGTCATCCTGGAGGCTATGGCTGCCCGCCTCCCCGTTGTTTCCTGTCAGGTTGAAGGCGTTGACGAATTACTGTGCAATCAACAATCCGGCCTGGTGATTCCGAATGGCGACGTTGCCGAAATGACGGAGGCGGTCGCCACGCTGGTAGAGCAACCGCAACGTCGCAGCGAGCTTGCAGAAAAAGCGTTCCAAAAAGTCAGCGGGCATTTCAGCTGGGATCAAACGGCATCACAGTACCAACAGCTTTACCAAAGCTTATTTGACGGGGACGCGTGACTTTTTCGCTTCGCGAATTTTCTCTCGGGACCAATTATGCCTGGGGCGAAAATCGACCAGAGCATTATAGACCGAGCCGTGATAATATGTGACGAAGAGCGATTCTCCATGGTGATCTGAAAAATGCTGACGGGTCAGTCCGTACCAATCGGAAATTTTTGTAAACCCGATTTCTTTACCAAGCCAGCGAAAGTAGGCGCGCCGGTTATCGACATCTTTCCAAAAGCCCTGCGGTACCGTATGAAAACACCAGGGTTGCCATTTTTTGCGCGGGGCATACTCCCGCAGCGCCCGAAAAACGGAATCGCCATAATAATTCGCCAATAATCCGCCACCATGATTGGTATGAAAATGCGAGCGACTGACTCCGTACCAGTCATCAACGCTTTTCAGTCCCAGTTGCTCTCCCAGCCAATCCATATAGGCTTTCCGATTTTCCTTTTTCTTCCAGAATCCCTGTGGCGTGCTGCGAAACAGCCATTCTTTCCAGTCATTCCCGGGAAGGAAATCGATCACCGCCTTTTGAGGGGAATCTTCATAAAAGTTGGCAAGCATCCCACCTCCAAAATTCCGATGAAAATCCTGCTTGGAAATCTGATACCAATCCTCCTTTTTTTTATAACCGAGCTGCTTGCCAAGCCAGCGCATATAGGCATGTCTGTTTTTGATATCCGACCAGAATCCACCGGGAACACGTCCCGTAAGCCAGGGTTCCTTCGATTTTGCCATTCCAGTAACCTACTCGATCCTAAAAGACGATCCTCAAATTCGTTCCATGAAACCACAGAGCCGGGGAATATAGCTATTCATCGCAACAATAGCAACTGAGCAACAATAGCAACTGAACAAATCGGGCCATCTTGTTCATTCCAATCAACATGCCGATTATTCGGACATCATGGAACCTGTGAATAAAAGGTGATACGATGCCCCGGAGTGCAATTGACAAACCGATCGTCAGGCGTAATGACTGACGGCAAAACCGGTCATCAAGGAACATCAAGAAATGCAAGCTCACGAAAAAATCGTCCCCGCGCGAAAGATTACGGGCTATTCCGCCATCCTGCTGCCGTTTACGAAAACAGGGACGGTTGATTGGGAAGGCTTCGAATCCCATTTGACAAAAACCATCGCGGCGGGATTGATCCCGGCTGTCAACATGGATACGGGCTACGCCAACCTGATCGATTCAGCGACAAAAATCGATGTTCTGGAAAGAACCCGCGATCTTGTCGCGGGAAGGGAATTCGTTGCCGGGGCATTTGTTGCAGACAAACCCGGCGATTCCTTTCGGGCACAGGAATATCGAACCGAAATGGACCTGATACAAAAATTCGGCGGCGTTCCCGTGATCTTCCAATCGTACGGTCTGACAAACGGCCCGGATAGACAGATTCTGGAGAACTACAGACAACTCGCCGGTTACTGCGATCGTTTTATCGGGTTTGAACTCGGCAAGGTTTTCCTTCCACTCGGCAAAATCTATTCGCTGGAACTGTATCAGGAATTGATTCAGATACCGCAGTGTATTGGTGCCAAACATTCTTCGCTGCATCGGCAACCGGAGTGGGACCGGCTGGAAATACGAGACAGAATACGACCGGAATTTCGCGTTCTGACGGGAAATGATCTGGCGATCGACATGGTGAAGTACGGTTCCGATTACCTGCTCGGTCTTTCCACATTCGCCCCCGATCTCTTTGCCAAAAGAGATCATTTCTGGGCAACCGCTGACAATGAATTCTACGAATTGAACGACGTCCTGCAGTATCTCGGTTTCTTCGCGTTCCGCGTCCCGACAGGAGCCTACAAACACTCAGCCGCCCAGTTTTTGAAACTGCGGGGCTGGATCGCGACGGATGAAACACACATCAACAGCGGCAGACGACCGGAATCCGACATCTTCGTTCTGCAAGAAATTCTGGAAAGACTGCAACGCTGGATCGATTGAAGATTGAACCTTCTCATTTCTCAATATAAAGCGCATACACCTGGGGGTTACCTGAATTCGGGTAGATGACTCGAACTGACAATTTTTTCCCGCACGGCATCCATTCTTTTTTTTGCGCAGGCCAGACAATGGGGGTGTGGGTTCCCGATTTGGTGATGCGTGCCGCATTTTTACCGGAATAGGCAGGGATCGGCTTGTCATATTCGTCATATAATTCGACTGTAAGGGGAATCCTTTTCGAGACATCATTGGCGTTAATAAACAGCCTCGCCCGGCTTCGTGTTTCAAAAGTTGTCGTTACAAAATGAGCGGATGAATCTGGAACTTTTCTGCTCAGATAACCGAAACCATCACGTCTCATCGTTGCTAGACCGATTTCCATATTTCGCAATTTCCCGCCGGTATCCCAGTGTGAATACCACATCATGGTTTTATCT
>JALTOP010000186.1 GCA_027000105.1 Planctomycetaceae bacterium
AAAGGCCAACATGATTTTATCCGGAGTACAGAATGATCATTATAATACTTTTGCCATGTAGACAATAGGGGGGTCACACTCGACGTCTACGGGAAATGAAGAAGGATTTTGAAGCGGCAGCGAGAATTCCCGGCAGGTTCAACTTGCAGGCCAGGCGATTGATACCAAACTGTTCTAACTCCCTGCGACAATGCGGAGTTAGCCAATTGGTGACGGCTACAATTTGCTCGGGATGCACCACAGCTTTCGCGGAATTGTCAGTCTTTGCCGGGAAAGAGGGCGGCTTTTTCCCGGGAGAGACGGAAGCGATCGGTTCTGCGGGAGATCGGCCGGATCGCGCAATGTAATTTTTACCAGAATCGATCAAAAATTCGTCCAACCAGTTTCTTATCGCTCGTCGGTAAGGATCGAGGTCGAAAAAAATCTGTCCGCAATAGTCGGGATTTGCCTGAAAAAAATCACCCAGGCTACCCAGTGTGCGCAATGTGTTGTGATGAAAGCGATAGAGCGCTGCAAATGTTTCCCTGAGCGTCTCTGCCCAGCAGGAATCCGGGCTGAAAATAACCGCTTGGGCTGTCGATGAATCGACTGTGGGAAGCGAATCAGACGGTGCTGGGGAACAGCCGGGGAAAGAGGCGTACTCGAAGTGGACGATTTCTTCTGCTGTTGCAGTCAGAGGTAGTGTCGGGATTTTTCCCGATAGTACTTCAATTTCACGTTCAATTCGCTGGGAAAGTTTCCAGAGGGGAACACGAACAGTTTGGGGCCAAAGTCGACGTGTTCGCCCGTCAGACTCGCAATACGGGCCATAAGCAACCAGAATACGTGAAAGCGGGTGTTTTTCGAAAAGTCGATAAATTGCGCGGGGACTGTACTGGTCGGAAAAAGCCTGAAAGAGCAGAATCAACTCCGGCTCCTGGCCTGAAGAAAAGTTCTTTTCAAGGAACTGATCAAGCTCATCATATCTTTCGACGGTCAAACGGAAGTCGGTATGATTGAACCATTCGGCAGTATCTTCTATGAAAGCGGTGCGGAATGCCCGATCATTCTGTACTGGTTCGGCTTGCTGGTTCGGCTTCATGAGATGATATCTTTGATGACAGGTTTGATGCACGGGATGACAACAGGCGATCCAGATCCGATGGAGATTGGTCGTCCCCCGCGTCTGATCCTTGCCAAACGCCATTACGAGAGGTCAATCCTATTAAAAATATGGGCAAGACGCAAAGAATGTGGCAGTTAGAGGAATGACAACGGGTTTCAATGGGCAACATGCACGTCGGATTATCGAGATTGAACAGTCAATTGAGCCGGCACGAATTGTCCCGGTACATCGGGGTTGTTCTTTTCTTTCTGTCGTTGCTTACCTATTGGGGATATGTCTCAATCAGGTTCGGCCTGGACAATCCTCCCTGGTCGGTAGGAGATGAGCCGAGTTATGATTCGATCGGCTGGGAATTGAGCCAGGGCAATGGCTTTTCCGAACAGATGAACGATCCAGAATTCCGCACTCCCTATGAACAGGCGGCGAAGAGAAATTCCGAATTTCCACAATTGTCCGATGTTCCGAATGGGCCGACGACAATTCGTGCACCGCTGTTTCCGCTTGTTATTGCAGCAACAGATCTCCTGTTTGGCAGACAGTTTTGGGCCGTGCGACTTGTGAACATATTGGCGGTTTCCGCTACCTGTGGGTTGGTGACATACACTCTCTACCGATTGGCAGGAGTCATTCCCGCATTGTGGGGAGCCTTTCTGTTCGTTGTGGTTGATTTTCATACACGCCTCTATGCAAGAGCCATCATGTCGGAGGCTATCGCGAGCCTGCTTGTTGCCGTGATGGTGCTGTCCCTGTTCAAATTCGCCCGTTCTACCCGAAAACGCTGGTTGGTAGTGGCTGCCTTGATGTTCGGTTTGTCGATTCTGTCGCGCAATATATTTGTGCTTTGGCTTCCCGGCATGATCATCCTTCTGTTTTGGTTACAGTGGAGAAAGCCGCGTGCCGCGTTCGCCAGCATCCTTCTATTTACGGCTGTAACAATGCTTGTCGTTTCTCCCTGGATGATCCGAAACTGCATCGTGTTGAAGTCTTTCAAGCCGATGGGAACACAGGGGCTTACCCAACTTGCAGCCGGCTATTCCGATATCGCGTGGGAGCATCAGGGAGTCTGGCAGAATCTGGATCGATACAACTTCTTTGATTCTGTGACCACTCCCGCAATGACAAGTTTGGAAAAAGAATTGGCCAAGTCGGCTTACAGTCGGAAAAAGGCCTTCCAGTGGATTCGGGAAAATCCCCTGAAGACGCTGGCGTTGGTGCCGCTAAAAATCTACCACGAATTTCGACCTTACTCCTGGAGCGATGCGGTCATCTATCTGCTGGCGATTTCCGGTCTGTTCTCGCTGAGAAAAACGGTGGAAGGGAAAATACTGATCGGGCTTGTTCTGATCAACATGTTCGCCGTTACAGTTACCTGGTCGGTCAGTGGTCGATTTCTGGTTCCGTTACTGTTCATCACCCATGTTGCCGCCGCGATGGGAATGTGGAACCTTTTTCTCGGAATGGAACGAATCTTCTATTCCGCACACGAGGATAATTAAAACGAAGAAATTGAAACGGGAAAAATGAAACGAAGAAAATGAAACAATCTTCGAGGCCAATCCGTGCTCTGTTCCGGTTTCGCGTTGATGCTTTACGGGTTCATATCCATCAACTATTCTGGCGTTTCCGGCATTTTTGTGGTGTTTATTGATCAGTTCTGCGAATAGAAAAACGGTTCATGTTCTCGCGATTTCAGGAAGTGGTTCAACAGGGGGTTGAGCGAAAACTGCACTTGGGGGTGCAGCTCAGTCTTTCCCGACGGGGGAGGACGTACGAATTGGCCAGTGGCGAATCCTGTGCGGGAGAACCGTTGGAAGTTGATAGCAGGTTATTCTGGCTTTCGGCCGGTAAACCGATCACTGCCGTGGCTTTGATGATCCTGCAGCAACAGGGAATGCTGTCGGTTGATGATCCCGTTTCAAAACATCTCGCCTGCTTCACCGGAAAAGGGAAGGAACAGATAACGCTCAAACATCTCCTCACCCATACAGCGGGCCTGAAAGACGTACGCACCGGTTGGCCCGAAGCCGACTCCCCTCAAATATTGGCCCGACTATGCGAAACGCCTCTCCAGGACGGTTGGATACCGGGTGAACGGGCAGCTTATGTGCCGGCTGCTACCTGGATGCTGCTGGGAGAAATCGTCACGCGTGTTTCAGGGGTACCGTTTCTCCAGTTTGTTCAGGAGCAAATACTCACTCCGTTAGAGATGGATCAAACGGTTTGCGTTCATCGCGAAACGGCGCAGCGTTTGCGTGGAACAATTCAGATGTATGATCGAGTCGCCGGAGAGATTCGGGAAAGCGATTACATCGATCGCATGTTCAAGGGCGTCGCATCGCCCGGTTCCTGTTTTGCGGGGCCTGCCCACAATCTGCGGAAATTCTATGACGCGTTACGGTTCAGTCATGAGAACGGGAAAGAAATTCTCTCAGCAGAATCGATTCGGCAGATGACGTTCAGGCACCGTGAAAACATGGTTGATGAAACCTTCCGTCACAAGATCGATTTCGGGTTGGGGGTCATCATCAACTCCAACCGGTACGGTGCAAAAACAGTTCCCTACGGATATGGACTGAACAGTTCTGAAACGGCGTTCGGGCATGGCGGTTCGCAAAGTTCAATCGGGTTTGCCGACCCCGAGCGGGAAATGAGCGTTGTGATTATCGCCAACGGTCGCCCCGGTGAAGGACTGCATCAAAGACGTTTCCGTCAACTGCTTGCCGCTCTGGAAGAAGACCTGTTACAGCTTGACTGATCGCTGCCAAATTGATTACGTAACCGTTCACACCCCGGGGAGGAGTGACGGGGGTAGTTGGTTGGCGAAGGTTTTCGTCAGGGAATCGGTCAGATACTCGAAGACATTGCATTTTTGCTGCCGACAGGATTCGGGGATGCAAGGCACGATGGCATCGACCTGTTCGATCGGCACCAGTTCGCGTTGATGCTTTTTGTGACCTTTTTGTTCGCCCTGTTTTCGTTTGGATTTCGGTTTGTTTGAAGCCGGTTTGGCGTGCGGATGCTGCGTCGAAGGGGGCAGCGACGAATTTTGTGGCGTGATGCCGAGGCGTTTTTCGAGTTCCGCGTTTCGTTTTTCGAGTTGGGCGATTCGCTCGTCCTGTTTTTTGATATGCTCCAGCAGCATTCCGATGACACTTTGGACTTCATCGGTTTGTTCGCTCAGCCACGATTTGTTAATCTTGATCGACATGATGCCGATATTGCAGATTCAGGCAATCATGACAAGATCAATCTCAGTCCAGGCCGTGAACGGTTACAAGCACTGGCAAAGATTTCGGGGTATATTACTCGCGGGTATACTGGTGTATTTGCCTTCACGCCACACGGAGAAGAATGGACAGCAAGACCAGGTAGGCAAGCTCGGCAGACAGGTACATTTCCAGGGTATACTGGGCATCCGTCCTTTCAAAACGCTACTGACGCTATCGTTTGGAGGAGTGGGGCTACTCCAATAATGCGTTATTACTATGGTGTGGGTTGGTTGAGTGAAGAAGGTGGCATAAATAATTATAATAGATAGGGATTTAGTAATGAAATACAAGTCAATACTATTGGTTGTACTTATAGTAGTTCTCTCTGGTTATACTATTGTGTATTTGAATAATTTAATTATTGAAACCAGGTTGGTAAATTCAATTCTTCAATTGGACCAGAGTTCTTTTGAAAGTATAATCAAGGACCATGGATGTAATGTAAAATTACATCCATGGTGTTCCGCAGAATATACGTATCCAGTTCACATGGTATGCTCTCGTGGAAATAAAGAAATGCTGGCCTTTTTGATTGACAATGACTGCGATTTAACAGTTAAGCGGGGGGATGGAAAAACCTGCGCATTTATTATGCTCGATGCTATTAGCCCTGAAGATTCAGAATCATACGAAATGCTAAGACTAATTCTAAACAGTGAACCTAACCTTCTGTCAACAATAGACGAGGAGTCAGGGTTATACTTGCTTCATTACGCATGTGAGCATGTATGCGATGTGCGTACTATATCCATACTACTGGAAAGTGGTGCATCTCCCACCCTTAGAGATGTACACGGAAGAACACCGTTGGATATAGTGAATACAAAGCAAAATGTTCGTAACAGAAAAGCTATAGTTTCTCTTCTCCAAAGACACATCGAGGTGAAGTAGGTTCGGCTGTGCCTGACCGATGATTGTTGGGGTGTCTTCATGCCGAATTATCGACGGGTGAATTTTCTTGGTGGTACTTTCTTTTTACGGTGGTGACTCATCGGCGGGTCAGGGCAATCGCATGAATTGGCACGGCAGTTGCATTGTAGCAGGATCGGTGTTTGAGACCAGGACGGTCTCGTTATGCGCAGGGATATTTGCAACTTTAGCCGGAGCCTTTTGTCATGTTTACCGAACCATTGTCATTTTTACTTTTCCTCGATGAAATTCCTGATCCCCGTCAGGATGCCAAAGTCCTCTACCCGTTGCCCGAGATGATTTTTCTGGCGATGTGCGGAGCCGTCGCCAATTGCGATACCTGGACCGAGATCGAGCAATACTGCAACGAACATCTCGACGAGTTCCGCCAATACATAC
>JALTOP010000187.1:0-3491 GCA_027000105.1 Planctomycetaceae bacterium
CACCCTCACCTCGGATTTATTGCGATCGGGTATTGCGAGCAACGAGAGTTACCGAGCAATGCACAACCTTCTCGGAAAATACAGAAAATGCAATTGGGTCATGGCTGTCGGAGTGAATCGGCAGCATTTACAGTGAACGGCGTGTAGGTTCCGCCCAGATCATGTTTTTTTGTGCTGAACTGCTTCAAATGCAATGGTTTTGCGACAAGAGGATTCCCGAGGAACAGATCCCAGCCTCCTTTGGTCTGTTCACGACGATCACTCGAAAAACCAACCAGTTTCCCGACGGCAAAGGGATCGGAATCGTTAGCTCCTTTTGTGCTATTGAAGGCTGCTGCCCGGCTTCTTTTTGTCTTGAGGTTCAGAAGATAGATTTCATCGTCATGATGATTCCTGTCGCTCCATCGCGTGTAAAGCAGTTGGCGGCGATTGTAGTAGACTGGGAACATCTCCTGAATCCCGTGCAGACCCGCCAGCAACTCCGGCCGATGACCAGAGCCGGGATATTTCAAACGATAGATGTCGGCTTCTTCACCCCCCCCTTGCCAGTAGGCAATCCATTGTCCACAGGGCGAAACTCTCGGCCCGGATTCCTCCCGCTTTTTCCCATTATCCGTGATCGCCTTCGTTTGGAAAGTGGCCAGATCGATAGCCCAAAGATCTGTGCGATTATATTTGAAGATGATCTGTTTGTCGTCAAAAGAAAAAACGGGATCTTCATCAATTGTTTTGCCCAAACCGGCCTGTTTGGAGAGATTGATCAATTCATCCGAGCGAAAGTCATAGAGGAACAAATCCAGGTACTCCGCCCAGTTGGAGCCGTATTCTCTCCCCCGGGCAAGCCCCATGAATGTCATACGGGAACCATCTTTATTGAAGATGGGATTCATAACATGAAGGGCATGTTTTTCAATTTCCGGAACGGTCGCAACCGTGTTCGTGGCCAGGTCGCAAATATGGATTTGACCGTCAAGCGGATAATTACCGGAGGCATCGGCGTCGTAAGCCGAGTAGGAATGAAAAGCAATTCGCCCCCGGGCAGGTAACGCAATCTCTGTCGCCTCTCCCGCTTCGCATCTTCGGGAGATAACCGACATCGAACACCAGTAATCTGCCTGAAAAACAGAACAGAAAAAGAGAAACGCAACGCCGAACCGCTTCAAACTGAAAGAAAACATCCCGTATTCATCCTCTATCATTTGAACTCTACACAAGTAACAAAACCGTCTGAACAACACCGTTTGGACAATCGGAGACAGATCGCTTTGACGACAGGAGCCCCGCACACGCCGGCATGAATGAGAAGGGCCATCACTTTTGTTTTTCGCCCGGAGCAGAGAGAGCGATCGGCGTCGGCCCGACTGCTCCGACTCACGCAGTCCGAATCGATACGTTGGCCAGGCTCTCAGCGTGTGATCGTGCACCGTTTCCATTTCCCTCAGGGGGGGGACTGGTTTGATGTCACATGTGCAGGCTAATTGTTACCTACTGCCCCAGTGAAACAACTTTGCCGTCTTGGGTTGTCAGATACAAACGTCCTTCTGCAATCGCCAAGCCATCCCACGCGGGAGGTGGAACCTCGGCTTCATCAACAACATAGCCGTCGGTTGTGGAAAGGACTTTCATTTGTCCGTCCTGGTGCACTACATATAGTCTATCTTTAGCCAAGGCCATCGCAAAGATTCTGTTATGACGCTGCTCTCCCCGTTTCAGCGGCTTCTTTTTCTCAGCCGGGTTGGCAAAAGGATCCTTCAGCCATTTCGCTCCCTTGGCAATGCGGTAGGTACGGTAAGGTGTACCGTTTTTGCGTGCTTCTCCCGCCGCCTGCCAACCGGTGATCCATTTACTATCGAATTTTTCACCTTTGTCGAGGTCGAAATCGCGTCGAAAAACATCGGTAGTACCATTGAGTGAACCGTAGACGTTGTCATCGCGAAATGCGATCAGCGGCCGGCGAGGCGCTTCGCCGGGGAAACGGTGCTGATGCCTGGCCCCGTAAGTCCATGAGCCGCGTGGAATCCACACTTCACCCGCTCCGGTGTTCAACTTGGCGAACGCATTCCACTTATCGACATCGACCTCTTTTCCATCTCGCGATATGATCCAGCGGGACATTGCGATGCCATCACCTTCGGCATGCAGAATATCAAATGGATCGAATTCCAATCCTGAATTTTCATAAAAGTGTTTTTGCGGAACGCTGGAAAGCCGTTTCACCCAGTGACGCTGCCCTGTTAAGGGATCGACTGCGAATACCAGAATTCCCCCATCAGCCAGCGGTTGACGCCCGGCTGCAAAATAGGCGACATTGTCCATCACCAGAACGGCTCCTGGAACCGGCCAGGGAGATTCAACCTGACCATAAGCGACAATCCGCTCGTCTGTCGGGGCGGCTCGCAATCGCCATACCATCTCGCCGGTATCCGCCCGTAATGCATATACCCAACCAGTCGCAGAACCAAACAGGCACAAGCCGCGATGGATCGCAGGTGGTGTGTCGAGTCGACCGTTCGCTGTGAAACGCCAGCGGATATCCCCTGAATCGGTGTCAATCGCGATCAATTCATGCGAGTTCGGACGGGTCACATAAGTCAGGCCGTTTGCAACTGTCGGCGCACTGAGCGGCCCCTTGATAATCGGATTTTCCTTCCAGTCCTCCAGAATGGGCCCGTTTACCCGATTGCTGGAATCATCGAGTTGCTCCAGCGTAATACTCCAGCGTTCCTTCAACTGTAAAGGACCTTCACTGGTTGTGCTGCTGCTTCGCCAGCGGTCATGACGATACAAAGGCCAATCGGTGGCTCGGTTGTTTTTCGCATTTGGATCGATCTGGGCAGGCCCCTTTTCCAGAACGAATTCCATTTGCTCAACGGGCAGATTGGCCGGCGATTTTTTATCGAGAGCGGGAGCCATTGCAACAAACCCTCTCAACATGGGCCAACAGGTGCAATGCTTCGGCGTTGTATAAATGAGTCCGTTGGCAGGAATCCAACCGTTTTCGCGTGAGCAGTTTGCCTTGGTGATGCGGTTTGCAATCACTTCACCCGATTGAAGATTTGTCATATCGAGTTCGCCTGCGAACATGAAGTTGGTCGTTGCAACAGGTGGGAAGCAGTGGGTTAGCCCGGCAGGCAGTGTCTTGCGTATTTCGCCTGTGTGAGGATCCAGAGCAGAAACCTCAACCGGCTTTCGCGTCATTTTTTTCTCGTCGCTTGTATTGACTCTGCCGCCATGCAGAATCCAGAGATCGTTACCGATGAACATCGCTCGCGCCTGTCTGACGTGGTTCATCCCGGGAGGAAAATTTTTCGACCACAAAAATTTCCCCGTCTTGGCGGTAACAACATGAATCCCGCAGTCTGTATCGTCGTTATTCAGTGACGAGACTTCAAACGCCAGCTCTCCCAACCCCAGAACCAGGCGTTTTGTTTTTGCCAACCAGGGATAATCGTCCCGCTCCCAAACGACAGTCCCGGAAGTAGCATCCAAAA
>JALTOP010000188.1:0-3121 GCA_027000105.1 Planctomycetaceae bacterium
TTTCCGCGGGTTTGCCGTGTTCATTTTTTGACTGAGCAATCTGGTCAGTTCGTCCTGACGAGCGTGCATTTCACTCCAAACCTGCTCCAATTTGCTGGAAAGATGAGTGTAGATGCCCAATACAAACAGAAGATGACCGCCGACTGCGCTCAACCAGCCAGTTGTTTCCGCTATTTCCAGGGAGCCAAAACGGCTTCCAATGACAATTGCAACGCCGGATGTCATCGCCAAAGCTCCGCCGTAAACAAGCAATTGAGCAAACAGAACCGACCAGTTTCGTCGCTGGCGGTAATGTCTTTCAATCGCCTGCTGGATGCCCAGGTCGTCGATTTTTTCCTCAGGTGTTTCCTGAGTTGTGAATCGAACCCGTCCTTTGTTGATTTCTTTTTGTCGAGTAGAAAGTCGTGATTCCGCTTTCGTTTCGATTGTTGCTTCGGTCTGGTCTGTTGTCCTTGTTTTGAACATCTCTGGCCTTTCGCTTTCAGTTGCTGGCGAGGCAACAGCCCCGGGTTGAATAGAGGATTGGGAGGAATCACTCTTTTTATTCTGTTGGCAAATCGGTTTCCTTTCCCGGTTCAACAAAGCTCCTGCATCATTCTGCGAAGCCAATGTTTTTCCCGGTTGATATGTTCTTTTGGGCTGTTTTTTTTCGGGCGATTTTTGCTCGGAAGACTTTGGGGATCCCACGGATCTCGAGAGTGGGGAGGGAGCGGGAGCCGCTTCAACATTTTCTTTCTCTTCTCGACTGATCTCTGCTTCAGCCTTCATCGCCGTTTGGGCCGGTTCTGTTCTCTGTTTTTTTGAGGCATCGCTCGGGACAGACGCCGTGCGCATTGGCGGAACCAGATCGGGGAGCATCTCCGAAACATCGAGTCCGCTCGGAATATCGTTGAAGACATCTTCCCCTGGTGAAGCTGGACTACTCGGAGAGGCGGTAGCATTTACCGGTTCCTGTTTCGATTGAACCGGCGTCGGAGTTTCCTGGGAAACGGTCTTGTTTTCGAATTCGCTTTTCGAAGCTGTTTTCACAGGAGCTGTTGATTTCACCTGCTCTGCTGCAATTGCCGCTGTTGCTGTTGTTGCTGTTGCCGTTGTTGCCGAGTTGCCATCAACTGCGGAAGAGGTGGCGACAGGACGACTTTCTTCCCAGCGTTTCAACAGGGCATGCGCGGTCTGGGCAATAGAAGATGTCGCGGATGGGCTGCCCTGGAGCGTCCCGCTCGCTCTGTTTTGTTCAGCAGACAGAAGGTTTCCGCACTGGTGACATTTCTGAATATCACCTTTTTCTTCGCCTGCAAGAGGAACGATTTCTTCCTTGCAATGATCGCACCACATATCCCCTCCCTGGAAACTGCCTGATGAACTCACACAATACGGGGGCATTCCCGCCCGATTAGAAGCGGTCATTGAGACTCTGCCTCCACCATCGTAGAATGACGGAGCGTTCTACTTCATACCCCCAGCCCTGTTTTGTAGAGGGGAGTCATAACAGGAAACACCTGTTTGGGGCAAGATGAACTTTGGGATGATCGATTTCACGGTTCCGTACACTCTTCCCTATTCTGCATATTTTATGTCAATGTTGGTTGTGGGAACCGGCAACGATCGGGATAATTGATTGTTGATGTGAAATGCTGCCTGCCTGAAAAAATGGAGAAAATAGTCATGCCCGTAAACTGTTCGAAGTTCAATTTCGCCTGTTCTGTTTCTGTCTTAACATCAGCTTTGGCAATGTGTTGTGCCGTTTTGTTGCTCCCGATGAAACAGGTGGGCGCAGCAGGTCCTGTCAAATTCAAGGTACAGCGATTGACCGTAGATGCCAACGAGGGGGTTGATATTGCAGATGTCGATAAGGACGGAAAGCTCGATGTCATTGCAGGACGGAACTGGTTCCGGGCTCCGCATTATGTGCCTCATCCCTTGCGTTCGATCGAGGACTGGAACGGTTATGTTACCAGCAATGGCGATTTCGCATTCGACGTGAACGGAGACGATTGGGTCGATGTCGTCGCGGGAAGTTTTTTGGCCACCGAAATCTACTGGTTTGAAAATCCCCGAATCGAGGGGCTTCGACTCGGGCAGATGTGGAAAAAGCACCTGTTGATCGATACCCAGTTGAGTCAGAACGAAGGTGCTCTTTTTGCGGACATCGATGGCGACAACATTCCGGAATATATTGTCAACAGTTGGAACAAAAAGAACCCCGTGATTGCCTGGAAGTTTTCAACCAGAAAGCAAACCGAAACGGTCACGGTAAAAATAAAGGGGAAGAAGGTAAAAAAGGAGGTCACACGCACCGTGCCCTCTCTTTCAAAAATTCTGATTGGTCAACAGGCCAACGGTCACGGGATGGCACTGGGAGATATCAACAACGATGGACGCCTGGACGTTCTTGTCGGAGAAGGTTGGTATGAACAGCCTGCCGATTTTTCCCCCGATAAACCGTGGATTTATCATGCCGACTGGGCCGATTGGCATGCTGCGGTTCCGTGTGTTGTGGTGGACGTCAATGATGACGGGAAAAATGATATCATCTGGGCCAAGGGACACGACTACGGAATCTTCTGGTGGGAAATAACCGGACAGAACGCAGACGGTTCGCTGCAATGGAAAGAACACGAAATTGATAGCAGCTTTTCCCAGGCGCACGCTTTGCATCTGGCCGATCTGGACGGTGACGGGCAGGATGAACTGATCACCGGGAAACGGGTTCGCGCCCATAACGGGAATGATCCGGGGGGCAAGGAACCAGCCGGGGTTTTCTATTATAAATGGGATCGGAAAAGTCTGAAATTTACCAGATATGCAATCGATACGTCCGGCAAAGTAGGGATCGGTTTGCAAATTCGTACAGCCGATTTGAACGCCGATGGAAAAATTGATATCGCTTTGGCCGGAAAATCAGGAACACATATCCTGATCAATCTGGGGCAATAATCTGGAGTAATAAGCTGGGCATCAATCTGGATTGGAGAGACAAACGCACGGTTTGCCAGATCCGTCGGGTCGAATCCCGCGTCTTGTCGAACAGGCTGTCATTTCTCCCGAAAAACGGTACTCAAAGCCGTATCCGCGGCGGAACCGGAGGCGTTCCGTACTATTAACGGTTAAGGTTTACGAA
>JALTOP010000188.1:3131-5621 GCA_027000105.1 Planctomycetaceae bacterium
CTATCGATCAACTCATCACATCTTTATCCGGGCGGCCAACGGTTAAAGTTTACGAACGGTGCGAAAACTTTTGGCAATCTCATGTTGGCTCATTTTGGTTACGGCGGCCAGAACAGACCAGCCGTGTTGGGTCCTCTCCAGTTTTGGTGAGCATTATTTGCAAAACGATTCCGATAAAAAACTTCTGTTGACCTCTCGAAGCGTTGTTGCGTAAGTTGCTACTCCTATCCCCGAAATTTGGGCCTTTTTTATTGGGTTTGCCCCAATAATCAAGCGTTCCACCTTCCTCCAATTCCCTTCCAGCAGACGGAACTGTCTATCTGCCCTGAGGTTATGTCAATCGGATTTTCTCTTTGAATTCGTGACATTTCTTCCGTACAGGACGTATCAACATGTCTCTCAAATTCCTGTTCTCCCCATCGGATCTTCGGATCTCCAGGTTGTCGTCAATAACCTCTGTTTTTACACGCTTCCCGTTTAGCCAGAAACTGCTTTCATGGGGGCTTCTTGTATTCGGCGTTTTTCCCCTGATCGCTCTGCAGGGTTGTACTGAAATGAACCTGGGAAGTTCGTTAGCAATGCCTTCTTTGAGCAAAATGGCATTCAAGTCGGATGAAGCTGATGAATTTGACGAATTCGAAATGGACGAAGGCCCCGAAGAAGTTGATCCTCCCTTTTTGGGGCAGTATGTGACTGTTTCCGGTTTGAATATGATTCTGCTGGAAGGCGTCGGTTTGGTGACGGGACTCGACGGGACGGGGGGCGATCCTCCGCCTTCCCAATATCGGACCGCTCTGCTTAAAGATATGCAACGTCGGGATATACCGAATCGCAACAGTATCATCCGTTCTCCTTCTACCGCCCTGGTGATTGTGCGTGCCTATTTACCTCCGCTGGTGCAACCTGGGGATCACTTCGATGTGGAAGTTCGAGTTCCAGAGGGGAGCGAAACCACGAGTCTGAATGGAGGATGGCTACTCGAATGCAGACTGAGCGAACGGGCTGTCGTGGCAGGTCGTGGTGTAATCGACGGAAAGGAACGGGCGCGTGCGTCCGGCCCGATTCTGGTTTCCCTTGGTGAGGGGAAATCAAGCAGTCTGCTGCAAAGAGGACGTGTCATTGGTGGGGGCGTCGGTCTGGAATCACGAGACATGCGTCTCTACATGAAAGAGGATGTGCGTAGCGTTCGTAATGCAACACGGATTGCCAGCCGAATCGGAACACGATTTTTCAGTTACGACAGCTATGGTCATCGGGAACCGCTCGCCGCGGCGAAAAGTGATAAGAGAATCACCCTGAAAATTCACCCTGCCTACAAAGACAACTTCCCCCGTTATGTCCAGGTGATTCAGAATATCGCGTTCCGGGAATCGGAGGTGGAACAGCAGGTACGAATGGAGAGGCTTGAAGAAGAATTGATGATACCGGAAAAAGCGGAATTGGCTGCAATCCGGTTGGAGGCAATTGGCCCGGAGGCCATCCCCAGTTTAAAAAAGGGGTTAAAGGCGGAGACGTTGGAATCCCGGTTCCATGCAGCCGTTGCGCTGGCCTATCTTGGCGAAACAGCAGGACTGGAGGTTCTGTATGAAGCAGCCAGAGACGAGCCTGCGTTCCGCGTATTTGCCATGGCGGCGATGTCAACACTTGATGACGGAGAAACGCATTACTATTTCAGCCAACTGATGAACGAAGAATTGATGGAGGTTCGCTATGGCGCGTTTCGTGGGTTGACAACCGTCAACAAGAACGATCCCCTGGTACGTGGCGAAACATTGAACGGCCAGTGTAAATTGCACGTGATCGATGTTCCAGGCGAGCCGATGATTCATCTGACCCATCATCAAAAGGCAGAAATCGTACTGTTTGGTAGCAGGCAGAAATTCAAGGTTCCCATTGCCGTTGCAGCCGGGCCGCATATCAGAATCAATGCTCCTGCCGGTGCCGACCAAATTGTTGTCAGCCGGTACCGGGTGGGCGAGAAAGATCAGCGACGTGTTGTTTCCCGTGAAATTGCGGAAGTGATTCGAGCAGCCGCCGATCTGGGAGCCAGTTATCCCGATCTTGCCCAGATGCTTGTTCAGGCGGAAAGGCAGCGAAATCTTCCCGGGCAGATCGGAATCGATATGCTCCCTGAAGCGGGACGCGTTTATATCCGTCCGGGAAGCGATTCAGACGGAAAGCCGTCAACCGGTAAAGCAAAGAAAATCGGGAACAAAAATATGGTTCCGAACCAGTACCGGAAAATCGAAGAAGATGACAAGGAGGCACTCAAACCTTTGCTGAGCAGTGAAACATCCCGCCAGAAGTCATCCGCGGAAAAATCGATTGACTCTTCAATAAAAGAGAAGTCTGAAACGGAAAAACCACAGAAAGAAAATTCGCCTGGAAAATCAATCCTGTTCCGTCCGAAGTCAAAGTCGAAATCGAAACAGGAATCGGATTCCAACAGGAAAAAGGAAGATTCCTCACCGCGGATTCAACCTGATAAAG
>JALTOP010000189.1:0-6940 GCA_027000105.1 Planctomycetaceae bacterium
TATTAGCGATCCGTCTGGCAACACCGTTGAAATGATGGACGCCAACTCGTTGTGAACCGGAACCGAATGAACCGATCAGACGACCTTCACCTGATCGGCTGGTGTCAATCCCCTGCGCACTGGTTGTATGGGCCTCATATCACCCATTGACGTGGCACAAAACGTCCAGTGTACACAATCTTCCATGCAATCAAGTCAAGGGAAAAGTCTGATTCTATTATTTTTGGGGCGTTGAAGGTTTCCAGCTATCCTCCTTCAATTCGAGTTGAAGGACGTGGTTTTTTAATGGTTCGAGTTTTTGACGAAGCTGCTCGTCGATGCCATACAAAGTGATTTTCTCGCAAGCGGAAATACCGGCCAAACCGGCGATTCCGCCGTATTTCAAGGCCCCCGGCAGGAAAAGGGGATCCTGTAAATCGTTGATCTCGCCGAAACTTTTTCCATTCAAATCGGCTGTTGTCTGCGCGATTTTGCCAGAGCAAATCGACTGGGCGAGCAGCACGCATGGCCCCGCTTCGCCGGTTCCCAGTAAATCAATCATTGGTGTTTTCGCCCTGGCTCGACTGGCAGCATACGTCACCACCGCTGCAATGTCTCTGACCCGGGATGCAAGCAGAGGCCGGTTGTATCCGAAAGTGTATCCATAATACCTTGAGTTGACCGGGAGAAGTTCCTTTCCTTCTGCGGGGCGATTGGAGCCAAACCCGCGAATATCGGCCAGGATAATCGTACCTCCCCGCTTGAGCACATTCTCGATCATCGCCGCTTCTGCTTCGGTGTTATCTTTGAGGCAATTGATCCCCCTGGGATCAAACCAGCACAAAGAGAGGCCGTTCGGCTCCGCGGGAGAAAGCACCTTTACGGGAATGACCGAGGCGTCATCTTTTCTGGAGATCAGAAGAAACTGTTCGGACTCTCCCGAATCTTTTTCAGTCGGTTTCGCCGCTGAGATGGTCAACTCGGAAATCGTCGGCATCTTTCCGCCGAGCAGAACTTCGCGGGCAGCGCCGACAATTTCCCTGTACTGTTTCCTGTTTTCTGGGAGGAGAAGATGATTGATGGTTGCTCGCGATTGCTTGATCCAATCGGCACGTAATGTTGCCGCATCGGCTGTATCCTTCGGGCGGGGGTGCGTTTCATCGAAAACCGTCAACTGCTGTGGTGTTTTCGCGGGAAAGGGGCGTTCTTCAATCGAAACATTCTGCAGGTTCAAATGTTTGGCCAAAAACGCATACATATGTTTGCGGGAAATAGCGTTGTAATTATGGCCAAACTCGGGATGCACCCATGCTTCAACATTCTCTGCTTTTCCGTAGTAATTGTAGATCCGCTTCAGCTCGGGAAGCCCGCGCGTCTCCAGTCGCAAAGTCCAGTCGTTTGCACCGGTCAATCCGAGAGGTTTCGGAGCAAACAGAGCCGCGATGGCGATGTTGTTCGTATCGATCCGCAGATACGGGGCATTTTCGCAGACGCAGCCGCCCTGCATATCGGTCGAAACCATCACCGCAGGAACAGCCACTGCGGGCCGGTCATCGATTGCACAAAGCATGAACGTTTGCGTTCCGCCGCCGCTGGCTCCGGTGACGGCAATTCGCTGCGCATCAACATCTTCCAACGAGCAGAGGAAATCGAGAGCTCGAATGGAATTCCACGTTTGCAGTCCCATCGATTCCAGTAGCCAAAGACCATCCTGTACGGTCGAAAAATCGGTCCGATGATCGATCCCGCTGCTGTCGGCGTAATCGATCATGTCGTAATGAAACACGACGCACCCCATGCGAGCCAAGTGAACCATGCGGGCCTGTAGTGGATACCGGGCCGCTTCGGGGATACTCTCGGCTCCACTTTCAATTTGCCTGGCGACCTCTTTATCACTGGCGGTGTAAAAACGACCGTTGGGCCAATGACCATGCGGGCAAAGCACACCCGGCTTTTTGCCCGATTTCCCGACGGGACGATAAAGGTTCCCCGTCACATATAACCCGGGTCGCGATGCGAAGAAAACTTTTTCGATGGTGTAATCACCACAATCAATTTTGCCATGAATCACAGGCTGTAGCGGCGTTTTTTTCGGCATCGGCCACAACCCCTGAGAGACCAGAATTTGTGTGCGCAGTTTTTTCGCTTCCGCTTGCCACGCTTCCAAAGAACCGGGCGGCGTCCATGGATGATACTTCGTGTTGTAATCCCGGGTGACCCGCCACCAGTTCGAGCGAGTGAAATCGGAAATCTTGCCAACCGAAAGATCGAGCTGAACTTTACTGGCTGGTGCCGGTTGCGCGACCGCATCGCAACAAAGAAGCCCGCAAATCACGAGGAGAAAACAAAGACAAAATTGAGCCAGCAACAACGGTGAAAAAAAACGAAGGATCGAATAATATTTCATGTGAAAACCTCTGTCATGGTACTGTCGGAACAAATATGCGACCAAAGTACAATGTGAAAATTTGAATCAGCCACATTGCATTTGTTGATTTATACTTGAATCTCTGGTTCATGGACATAAGCACTGAGGTGAGCATCAAGCGACCAGATATACACACGCCTTCCTTTGTTTTTCTCGCGAAGTCTTTTGAAATCATGCACGATGGAAAGATCACCGAGACCGCTTCTTTGCGCTACCCAGTCAGGAAACTCATTCACCCACTGTTGCATTTTGTCAGCCTCCACAAAATCAATCGGCGTAAATGGTGACTCCCCAGCCAACGCCAATTGCAACTGCTCAACAAACCTCTTTGCACATCTCCTCCGCTGATCACCGTTTTCGCTCTGCCCGATGTGATTACCCGTCTCAAGCAGAGTTGCTATTGGTAGGAACATGGATTCCCCATCTCGAATCTTCTGTTCCATTTCAGAGAAAATATTTGCAGCATCTTGTGATTTACCTGGAACTTTCAAAATATTGACAAAAACTGAAGTGTCAATCAGGCAAATTGCTTTCACTGTGCCACCTCTTTTTTGAGCTTTTCGAGCCACCGTATTGACTGTTCCACTCGCCGCTCCTCTGAAGTGTTGTCTTTAAGAAAGCGATCCAAAATCAGCCTGGTTACCAATTCACCAAGAGAACCTTGTGCTACCAATTCGGGGTATCGTTCAAGATCACCCAGGCGAGTGATTTTGCTGCCTCCATTTCCTGGATCCCGGTAACAGCACAGTACATCCCCGAGCGAATCGTCTGACAACGAATCGAGCAGTGCCGGATTATGTGTGGTAACAAGGACTCTTAGATTTCGTTCATTGGATATTGTTTGAATTTGCTTAACAAGGGTGCCTGCCCGACTGGGGTGTACGCCGTTATCAATTTCTTCGATAATGACAAGGGACTCTTTCTCAGCAGTAAGAAGGGTGGCTGCAATAGCAAGAACGCGTAATGTCCCATCCGAAAGAAGCGGAGCATCGGTCATTTTGGGCATCCCTCCAAACGATTCCTGAAGTCGCACCATCACATCGTTGCGATCTGTAACGGAGAAGGCGATATCTGTTATGTCCTGTTCCGGCAAAGATCTTACGAAGCCGAGTAATTGTTCTTTTTGCGAGTCGCTACCATCCCTTATTTTTTTCAGGACGCTTGAGAGGTTTGATCCATCTTCTCTCATGATGTTATCTTTCCCGGGTGAATAACCACGCATCGTACTCGGCTGTGGATCAAGAAAGACAATGTTGTGCAATTCCTGACGGATTCTGCTGGTTGTCTCTGGAATGATTTCCTGTGATTTCTTGTGATTTTCACCAAACCTGCTCGGAGATGTTAGTTGGTAAAACATTGCCTGACGGTTCGAACATGGGACACGAGGTTTATTACGGCCTTTGGCAAAATTGTTGTAGGCGACACTAACTTCGTCAGTCATTTCGGGCGGGGCGCTGGCAATCTCGTAAAGAGGGACCGAGTCATCAGCGGTAACCGATTGGGTTACACATTCTTTTTGAATCACAAGGCGTTCATTGGAAATACTGATTCCAACCGTCAAATAATTCCATTTCTCAGGCATCGAATCGAAACGACAACCAATCTCAAACATCTCTCCCTTTTTTCGAAATATGTCTTCTGCCTGACCGCGAATGAAGGTGTCCCCCTTTTGTATGTCTCTTTCAATATCGTCGAGACGCTTTCCTTTGGCCAATTCAACCAACAGGCGTATTGCTTCGAGCGCATTAGATTTGCCCGAGGCATTTGCTCCGACGAGAAACGTCAATGGAGCCAAAGGCATCTCAGCGTTTTCATAACTCTTGAAGTTTTCTAATGTGATCGATGAGATCATGAGAGAGCCCTTCTCCTGTACTACTAGCGGTTAAAGCTTGCGAGCCGTTCGCAAACTTTTACCGTTAGTGAGCCAGACCGTTCTGTCGTCTGGTGACTGAATAGAAGCACACGACGAGATTTCGCCGCACGAATGTATCATCGTATTTTGCCCGGTCACTTCAAGTGTGCGGGGAAAATAGCTATTATCTCGTAGCGTTTGGAAAAATAATCTTCAGGTTCGAGTGGGAGAATTGCGGGCTGCCTTTAATTCGGGTATTACTGGCATGAAGTTTGCTCGTAACAGTTCGTGTGGATGGTTACAAACCCGCACATTGTAAAAATTACATTTATTTATGCTTATTCAGGATGAATTAAGCACCCAGGAGTGCTAGTAAATTGGGCGTTTCTGCTTAATATGAGTGCACCTGGTACTGAGTCGTCGAGCGGAAATCACTTTATTGATGGAGAGTGTTCGCCGGAAATCAGGCAAGATGGGCATCCCGGCGATCATCGAGTGTTGTTCCTGTTTCGCGTTTTACCAAAGGACGGGTGAGAGAGGTTTACGGACGGGTGTGCCGTCCGGTGTACGGTTCCGCTGAGTAAGCGCTCGGGCCGGCATCACGTTCACGTTGTTAAAAGAAGTAAGAGTTTCAAGGAGACAGGTGATGACACCTTCGGATTTTTTCGCATTCGCTAAAGAGAATGGCGCGGTACAGGTTGACATGAAGTTTTGCGACCTGTTCGGCACCTGGCAGCATTGTACTTACCCAATCGAAACACTCGATGAAGGTGTTTTCAAAGACGGGTTCGGCTTCGATGGTTCTTCGATCCGTGCCTGGCAGACGATTGATCAATCAGACATGATCGCAATTCCCGATCCCGGTTCTGCCCAGATGGATCCATTTTTCGCTCTGCCCACTGTTAGTGTTATTGCGGATATTTTTGATCCAATCACCCGGCAGCCGTACAATAAGGATCCTCGCGGTGTTGCCAAACGCGGAATTGATTATCTCAAAAGCACGGGGATTGCAGATACCTGCTACATCGGGCCTGAACCAGAATTCTTCGTGTTTGACGATATCCGTTTCGAGTGCTCTCAACGCGGGGCGATGTACGAGATCGACTCATCTGAAGCTGCCTGGAATACCGGTCGCCCTGAAGCGGCGGGTAACCTGGGGCACAAGGTGGGCTACAAGGCTGGTTACTTCCCGGTTTCCCCTAACGACTCACTTGTTGATTTGAGAGGGGAAATGGTAGAGGAAATGGTCAAGCTCGGCATTGTGGTTGAGGCGCATCACCACGAAGTCGGAACAGCCGGTCAGTGTGAAATCGATATGGAATTCTGCCCACTTCTGAAGATGGCCGATCAGTTCCTGTGGTATAAGTATATCATCAAGAATGTTGCCAAGCGACATGGTAAAACTGTTACCTTCATGCCCAAGCCTGTTTTCGACGACAACGGTTCCGGCATGCACACGCATATTTCCCTGTGGAAAGATGGCGACACGCTGATGGCCGGTGATGGTTACGCCGGAATGAGTGAAACGGCTCTGTACGGAATTGGCGGGATCATCAAGCATGGACGTGCCCTGATCGCCCTGTCGAACCCGACGGTCAACAGCTATCATCGTCTGGTTCCTGGATTCGAAGCTCCGGTAACTTTGGCCATGAGCCAGCGAAACCGTTCCGCTTCATGTCGAATTCCGATGTATTCCGGCAGCCCGAAAGCGAAACGGGTCGAGTTCCGAACACCGGATCCGTCTGCCTGCGGCTACCTCAGTTTCACGGCGTTGATGATGGCGATGATTGACGGTATCCAGAACAAGATTGATCCTGGTGAACCACTCGATCGGGATATTTACGATATGACTCCGGAAGAACTGGCAGAAACGAACGTCGCACCGACTTCGCTTGGTGAAGCTCTCGATGCCCTTGAAGCCGATCATGACTTCCTGACTGCAGGAGATGTCTTCTCCGAAGATCTGCTGAGTTCGTTTATCAGTCACAAGCGGGAAGAGGAACTCGCACCATTGCAGTTGCGACCTCATCCGTATGAATTTGATTTGTACTACGACGTATAACGCTTGCCTTACTTGCGTTATTCAATAAAAAACATGGATTTGTTGCCTGTTTTGGAACCGTACACAATGTCGATTGTGTACGGTTTTTTTATGAAAAAGTGAGCAGGAACAGGCAGCGGGAACGACAGCCGACAGGGGGAAAATTGGTTTAACCGCCAATTCTCCTGCTTAAAATTGGTGTCAATCATCTTTTTTGTGCTATATTTTACCATTATGGCTACCAAACAACCTCGCAAAGCGACAAAAAGAAAAAAGAAAGCGTCCTCCAAAGCTTCGGATAAGTCACAGAAGAATTCTGTGAAGAAGGCGAAGAATGTAGGCAGTCAACCGCGTACGGTTAATCGGGGGGATATTGAACCAGCCCGAACGACCGCGGGAATCGGGAAGGCTGTCGTCTCGAAGAAGACGGAAGCGGCTCGGGAAGCGAAGATAACCGCGGTGAAAGATGTGATCAGCGGTATCCCCCCTCACGATGCCCACACGCTGGCTGAGGTTCTGGCGGCGATTCTGGAAGGAACGTCTCCTGATGATGTAGATGTCATCAAAAAGGCGTTAAAGCGGTATAACCTTGAAAAAAAAAAAAAAAAGGGCAAGCAAAACCCGGACGAAGTTCTTTCAC
>JALTOP010000189.1:6950-19562 GCA_027000105.1 Planctomycetaceae bacterium
GTACGAGAAACAGAAATATCAATTGCAGGTGGAGTTGCTGAAGCTTCAGGCGTGGGTCAAAAAGACCGGGCAAAAGGTAGTCATTATTTTTGAGGGGCGTGACGCGGCCGGGAAAGGGGGAACCATCAAGCGCGTGATGGAGCATCTCAATCCCCGTGGAGCACGCGTTGTCGCCTTGGAGAAACCGACAGAGACGGAACGTGGCCAGTGGTACTTCCAACGGTACGTTCAGCATCTCCCTACTGCCGGTGAAATTGTGCTGTTCGATCGCTCCTGGTACAACCGTGCCGGCGTCGAGCACGTCATGAATTTTTGCACGCAGGATGAATATGTCGAGTTCATGAGAGAGGTTCCCGAATTCGAACGGAGCCTGACGCACAGCGGCATCCATTTAATCAAATTCTGGTTTTCGGTCAGCAGGAAAGAGCAGCGAAGGCGATTCAAGAATCGTGAAATCCATCCTCTGAAACAGTGGAAGCTTTCTCCGATCGACAAAGCCTCCCTCGATAAATGGGATGAATACACCAGAGCGAAAGAGGCGATGTTCTTTTACACGGATACCACCGATGCTCCCTGGACGGTTGTGAAATCCGATTGTAAAAAAAGGGCCCGTCTCAATACGATGCGGTACATTTTGCACAAGCTCGACTATCCCGATAAAGACTTGAAAAAAATCGGGGCAACCGATCCACTGCTGATTGGGCGTGCCAATGTCGTCTATGAACATGGCGAGAATGTGGACGGTACTCCGCTTCTTTAATCAGCTATAACCAGCGATTCGGTTTGGGCAGTCACGGGCAGTCAAAAAAACGTGTAAGGCTGAGAAACGCAAGGCGAGGGTTCGAATCGGCTACCATTTTCCGGTCCCGAAGCCGATTTCAGAAAACGAAAACGGCTCTCTCGATCATGCCTGTTCGGAAAGCCCCGTCGTCAAGGCACGGAATCGCCCCGCACTGCAATTTGCTTTGTGCCTGGCGTCCCATCTGCATCAGCTATCATGTTGGGGGAGTTTGCCCCAACTCAACGACTGATATTTTTTCGCTTGATGGGACGATCATCTGGAACAATGCGGTCAGCAGGGGAACATAAATGGCCATCGCAAAGAGCGAGTTGCGGTAAAACGGCACCGCCATGGTGTAGCACTCCGACAGGCCACCCAGATTGTGTGGGTAGGTGGCTCCGCTGCCGAGCGCCCAGACCGCAAAATTGGTGATCAGAAAGAACAGGGTCGCGCCCACGAAGCCGCTGATCAGATTGCGTAACGATCGCAATAACAGATCTTGATCGTTCATCCACCTCGCTCCCGCAGTTCCGGTGAAAACAATGAGCCAAACGGCGAGATAGATAAAAGGAGAGGTGGGGAAAAACGCCCAATCCCGATGACCGGTTACCAGCCAGATTCCCAAATCACCCGCCAAATAGGTAACAGTCGTGAGCAACACGGCCCGACGGAGAGAGAGTGTCGCCCCGGTAACAACTGCCAGAGGCAGCATCGGAGAAAAATTCCAGAAATAGGACCAGGATTGATCGACCGGAATTTCCCATCCGAATTTTGGCAGCAGATAAGGCATCAATTTGCTGAGAACGATCAGGAAAAGAATGGTGCCCATCGCCAGAAACTGATTGAGAGAGTATTCACCTGGTTGTAAATGTTGCTTATTACTTTGAAACATAAAACCGGTTCCTCGTGGAATAGTGATTGGAGAAATCAGAATGGGGCTTTCCCACTCTGATTTCCGAACAGTCATTGGCAATATATCAATCTACTGACGATCGTACCAAGTGTCGTCTTCCCCAATGAAGCCGAGATGGTGATCTTTATTGGCCTTGATTTGGGCTGGTGTGAACCATGAAGGAAGCGTGATGAAACTCGGCCCCCGCGATTCGACATGCCCATCCATAAAAGCGACATTGGCAGAATTGTGATGTCTGAAGTGGACCGAAGGTTGTGTTCGGCTGGGCGGTTCCAGTAGCCAGTTTTCCATCAGATAATTATTGGGGAAGTAGCTCCAGGTGTTGTAAATCGCCGAGTCGGCAAAGGCAATTGTTGCGGAAGTCGACCGGAGATCAGCAAGTCTTCTGGTAGCCGGATCAGCCTTGACGTTAATCGAAGGCCAGGCCGAATAGTCATAATCAATTCCGTAGCTCAAATAGTGGCCGTTATAGGCATACCCACAGGCCGGCTTTCCAAATCGGATGAAATCCATCTGCCCTTCTCCGAAATCCGGGCATTGATAAGCCTGTCTGTTCGATTCCATAAACGGGGCAAGTGGCCCTTTGGGGAAATCGAGTTGCTGATCGGTCGGTAACGTCAAGTCGGCCTTGCCGAACCAATAGTTGATGGTTCCATGTGTACCCGATGCTCCGGTATTGTAGGCGATTTCCTGCGCATCATCGATCTTGTAGGGCACCATGTGACCTGCGTAAACATCCATGTAATTGTGCAAGGCGAGTACGATCTGCTTCAATCGGTTTTTGCATTGTGCCCTGCGAGCCGCCGCTCTGGCCTGTTGAACCGCAGGCAGAAGCAGCGCAACCAGAACAGCAATGATGGCAATAACAACCAACAATTCAATCAGCGTAAAAGCATTTTTCTTTTTGTAACAATGTCCGTTTTGAACGTAAAACATTCTGTATCATTCCTCTTTATTGTGTGTAGAGACTCCACTCCGAAACTTATGATTCGGTTGGAAAAAAGCAGAATTCACCCCATTCAGCCCATTGAGGTGGCTGACAGAAGCGATATTCAGGTTGACCGAATTGGTTAGACCGGATCGATTCAACCTCAGGGCGAAAAATGTTTTGCGTAGCGTACGTTTTTCATCTCTGGTCTCCTTTTGCTCGAAAGGAACAGCGAAACCGACTTTCAGGCAGGTCTTCTGGCTCGTGGATCACCCGAGTTGCATCGCCTTCCTTGCCGAAATGCTTGTTTCGGCAAGTGGCATATGATGCAATCGTCCCCACTTACAGCGGCGGCACCGCAACGGAATTTCACCGTTTTCCCTATTCTCCGGATGCGATTACAGACCGCCCCGGCACCTGTGTCAGTCGGGCACTATACCCAATGCGAATGAAAAAGCAAATGAGGCAGACCACTTCTGTTTGCATTTGATGCGATGTCGGCCAGATTACCGAATCAGATTATTGAATGCATTAAAGTACGCCGATGGACGTCGCGATTCCGTCGCCGCTGCTTTCTGGCCTCGACTCACGACGACGTCCTTGCGATTCACTCGTCCTTCACCTCCGTCAGGTTGGACAGAGTCTTTCACCCCAGGTTGGTAAACATGCACGGCACACACCGATAACCGGAGGACTGGTGCCCTGCCGCCTGGAATATTTAGCATCGTGGATGCAGGCTGCGTCATGCCCTCTTTGATGGACAGTGCTCATTCACGCCACAACCGGTGCGTCATAACGCGCACCACCGGTTTGAATGAAGTTCATTTTGCTGCACGGTTCACATTTTCCTTTCTCGTGGCGATAATATTCTGCTACTTTTACGCCTTTACGCAGGAGTTCAGTAACAGGATACCCGAGTGAAATTCCTGTACAGAAAGCAGTGTGGACGATGTGAAAGGAAATCTCCGGTGAAAACTCTTGTTGGAAATTCTGTACTGGAACTGGTTGTTGGTGACATCACGAACGAAGAAACCGATGCGATTGTGAATGCGGCAAACAGTCAACTGGCGGGAGGAGGTGGTGTCGATGGTGCGATTCATCGGGCAGCCGGGCCTTCTGTGATGGAGCAGACCAGTCAGAAATATCCCGAAGGTTGTCCCACAGGTGAAGCCGTTATCACCGATGCGGGGCAACTCAAGGCCAAATATATTATTCACACGGTCGGCCCGATCTGGCGTGGCGGGAGAGAGGGCGAGGAAGATTACCTGCGTGCTGCCTATCGCAATTCGCTACAGCTTGCGGTAGAATACGGCTGTAAAAGCGTCTCGTTTCCCGCGATTTCAACGGGAGTGTACGGCTACCCGCTCGATCTGGCGAGCGAGGTCGCTCTTTCAGAGATTCGTCAATTCCTGCTCGGTCTGAATGATGCCATGCTGGTACGGTGCGTTCTGTTCAATGAAGGAACCTGGGGGGCTTACTGTCGTGTGCTTGAACAGTGGAGATGTGATGAAACAAATGCGTGATGAAGCGGGGGCGATGTCAAGTGAATGCGTCAATGTCGCCCATGCGTGCTGAAGCGGACGTGGGAATGAAGCGGAGATGATGCCCGTGAGCAGGCAAATAAAGATTCAATCTATTGACATCTACCCGGTGAAATCACTGGATCCGCATTCGGTGCAACAGGCGAAGGTTCTTCCATGTGGTGCATTGGAAGGGGATCGCCGCTGGGCGATTGTCGGGGAGGACGGGAAGTACATCAATGGGAAAAACTCGTCGCTGCTGCATACGATTCGGGCGAGATTCAGCGACGAATTCGGCAAAGTTGAACTCTCGATCCGGGACGGAGCCTGGCGACAATTTGAATTGCCCGGGGAGGCGTCGCGTCTTGCCCAACTGCTGTCGGAGCACTTGGGAGTTGCCCTGACCGTGCAGGAAAACAGCCAGCAGGGATTTCCAGATGATACGGAATCTCCCGGCCCGACGTTGATCGGTTCTGCCTCACTTGAATTGATGACTCAATGGTTCCCTGGGCTTACGGTTTCAGAATTGAAAAGACGCTTTCGCGCGAACATTGTGCTTGAAACCAGCGAACCTTTCTGGGAAGATCGACTGTTCGCAACACCTGGATCGACTCAGCGTTTTCGGATCGGTGATGTTGAACTGCTCGGCGTGAATCCCTGCCAGCGATGTGTCGTTCCTTCTCGTGACCCGTTCACGGGAGAGACCTGGCCCGGATTTCAAAAGGAGTTCGCCCGATTGCGGGAAGAATCACTCCCCGAGACAACATCTCGGGAACATTTCAACCACTACTATCGTTTTGCGGTCAACACACGGATTTCACCGGAAAACAGAGGGAGTTCCATCAGTTGCGGCAATGTCGTCGAGTTGCTGTAACAAGAAAGCTGTGATAAGAACGCTGTAATATGAGACGCGGTTGCCTGTTGCAGAGGTGGATATGGCGGTCGTTGTAAATTGGGGCTTGTGCATGAATCGTGCAGTAAAGATCGTGCAGTAATAATGTGTTAAGAACATCATAACTGGTACAGTGTAACACGTCCTGCGGAGAATCAGAGAGTCATCAAAATGGGTACTATTGAACTACCAGCGGATCGGCTCGATCAATTCAGTGACCATCTGAATCCGATTCTTGTCAAAGAGACCCGTCAGGCGTTGAAGAGCAAGCAGTTTGTGGGAACATTCATGCTGCTGTTGATCTGCAGTTGGCTGATTTGCACGATCGGTATCATGCTGTTCGGGGAACAAATCGAATTCGGCAGACCGAGTGCGGTTTTCTTTCAGTGGTTTTTCGCCGTGTTGAGTGTGGCGGTCGTTGTTATTGTTCCTTTCAACGCATTCCGGAGTCTGTCGAGTGAACGGGATTCCCAAACTTACGAGTTATTAAGTATCACCGCTTTGAGCCCCCAGCAAATTGTCTGGGGGAAGCTGCTCAATGCCGTTGTGCAGAGCCTCGTGTTCTATTGTGCGATTTCGCCCTTTATCGCTTTCACATCGCTGTTGCAGGGATTCGATCTGTACCGCACGATTGTTCTGATGACATCACTACTCGGCTTTTCGATTCTCCTATCGATGTTCACGCTCATGCTGAGTACCGTCGCGAAAAACAGGCAGTATCAATCACTGGCAACGCTGCTGATTTTCGGCAGTTTGATGTATGCCATTTCCATGACACTGGGCTTCTCCTACATGGTGATGAATGAAGGGCTATCAGATGATTTCTACTGGGCCCTGGCTATTGGCTGGGTGATGGGAATCTCCTACTTCTTTCTCTTTTTCCAGATTACGGTTTCCCAGTTGCTGTTTGAAGCCGGTAACAAGTCGAGTGGGGTGCGACTTGTTGCAACGCTTCAGTTTCTGTTGTTCTGGTTAATTGTTTTAGCCAGCTATTTTCTGAATGGAACGATCAACGATGATCTTTTTTTGGGGATTGCATTTTTCTCGCTGGTTCACTGGGCTCTGTTCGGTTTCTTCATTTCCATGGAACGTGACGATCTGTCCCGGAGGGTTCGTCGCGATTTACCGAAAAGTTTTTTCCTTCGTCTGATGTCGGTTCCTTTTATGCCCGGTGGAACGCGCGGGTTTCTGTTGCTGGTTCTCAATCTGCTGGCTCTTTACGGCATCACCCTGGCGATTTCCCCACTTATTATGCACACGGGCTCATACGATGACCTGCCGGTTCTCTGGGCTGCCATCGCCTATGTGCTGTTTTATTATGGTCTCGGATGTGCACTGGGCCGATGGCTACTGGGGATGTCCCAGGATTTGCGTCCCGCCCATGTCCGCACGATACTAATCCTCCTGTTCGCTTTGGCCACGATTGTTCCCTACGTCATTCTGTTCATGTCGGGAGATTACAATTACTTCCGGAATGGTTATCATTTTTTGCATATTGCCAATCCGTTTGCAACATTGAGTGAAGTTGGCTCACGCAGACATACCAGCGGTATGATATTGCCTGCGTTGCTGTTCGCAGCCGGTTTCGGGATACTTGTCAATATCCCGGCCATGCTCAAAGCAATCAGGGAAATCGTCTATCCGGAGCGTCCGGCAGACCCGAGAATCGAGGCACAGCATGCGTAACGACCCGGAAGTTCAACAGGCGGTTGATCAGTATCAATTAGGCTTCCCCCGCCTTCCCACAGCCGGGCGGAGCGGCGAAATGCTGGGGCGGGGAACAGGCAGTTCGATCGAGTTTCAGGAATATCGGGAATATCTGCCGGGAGATGATTTGAGACATGTCGATTGGGCAGCGTATGCCCGTAGCGATTCCCTGATGGTTCGTCTCTACCGGGAGGAAATCAGTCCGCGAACCGAAGTTGTTCTCGATGCCTCCCGTTCGATGAATCTCCACCAGGGAGTCAAAAGCAAGTTGGCGCTGCAGTTGACCTCGCTTTTTTCCCAGTTGGCGGGCAAACTGGGCGGTCAGCCACAAATTCATTTCATCAATTCCGTTCATCCGCCACTTAAGCTGGGGCTCGATTCACTCGAACGCCTTCCGGAAATTCCGATCGACGGGGAACAGTCGCTGGCAGAACTTCTGCATGAAGGAGGACTGGCTTTGAAGCCCCAATCGGTTCGTATTGTGATCAGCGATTTTCTTTTTCCATTCGATCCGGATCAACTGATCAAACGACTTGCCACCCAGGCCAGCACGTTATGGCTGATCCAGATATTGGCTGAATGGGAATCGAAACCGGAGGTGACGGGCGGTCGTCGGTTGATCGATGTCGAATCATCCGAACATGCCGATCTGCTGTTGTCGTCACGGGCAATCGAAACATACCGACAGCGACTGCATCGCCTGCAGGAAGGATTACTCCAGGCGAGCCGACGTGTTCACGCCTCTTTCCTGACAGTGATAGCCGATCGCGGGCTGGAATCAGTCTGCAGAGACAATCTCAGTTCTGTTGAGATTCTTCGACCGGTTTAGCCTGTTCGCTTCCGCTTTTCTTCCCACTGTTCCAGCTGGCCCAAAATGTGGCAGGATCGACGACTTCGTCGAAAGAAGGGCCGATTTTTCTCAAACTGGGCATGTTCTGGACAATCTCGATTCCCTTCCGGATTCTTTCCGGTGTGAAAATCAGCCGTTGCAGATGCAACCCCTGCAGTGGAGTTAAATCGGTGACCCCCGATTCAGCAATGTTGAGCCGGAGCAGCTTTTCATCCCCGGCGATCGGTGAAAGATCGGAAACGACCGTTTTTCTCAGATCAAGCGATTCCAGCTTCATGCCATCAAGAACGGAAATATCTTCCACTTTCGATTCGGGAATCCACAGCGTATTCAAAGGCATTCCCTTGACCACCGAGATATCTTTCACTTTCGTGTCATATAGATTCAGTTGCAGAAGTTTCATTCCGGCCAACGGCGAAATGTCTTCAACGGGGACGTGCTCCATACGGAGAATCTTCAAAGGCATCCCGGCCAGCGGAGAAAGATCGGTAACTTTCGTGCCTTCCAGGTACAGTTCTTCAAGTGGCATTCCCTTCAATGCGGACAGATCGGTAATGGGAAGCAATGTCAGATCGAGGTATTTCAACGGCAAGCCTTCCAACGGGCTGATATCCGTCACGCCTGATCGGGCCAGGTTGGCTGCGATGATGCGTCCCCCAGCTTTAGTGAACTTCGCATTCGAATTGGCGCCAAGTCTTTTTCGCAGGGTCGCGATTGAAATTTCGGGCTTGCCATCCACTGCAGCTGCAACGGGCATCGGAGCCGGTTCTTCTGAATCGGTCTGGTTCCCGGGATGATCCGCATCGTTCCCGGTGCATCCGTGAAACAGAAAAATGGGAAAGACAAACAGTGCCACGACCAGTAAACGATTTAACATTTTGCTTCTCATCCGAATTAGCTAACATAGGTGAAGTTGCAGGTTGATACGACGCAGGTTGGAACGATGCGAGTCTGTTTCGCCTCTGTTTTGTTCGCCTGTTTTTTTAGAAGGGGGCCTGATAATAATGATTGTGATCTGGTTCCCTCATCACTTCACTCGGTGGCTGGAATACCGCTTGATCATTTCTGACGGTTTTCGTCTTTTACATGGTCTGCTGAATGATCGAGACACCGGGACCGAGATCAATTATCGTCTCTGTATCAGCAGGAAAAATCATTAACAGGAAACTTCCCTTGATTGATCAGAAGACCCTTTAACCGTTTTTTCAACAGGAAATACTCATGGATGATTTTGAACGGGATCAGTTGTTGACGCAAGCGACATCGGCTCATCAAATGGGAGATTTACAACAAGCCGAGGCTGATTACCGCGCCCTCTGGGCAGATAAACAGGATGACAACCTCAGCTATTTGCTTGGTACGCTGCTGCTTCAAAAGGGTGATGCGGAACAGGCCATCGATTTTCTCGCTCCGATAGCGGCCCGTCATCTGAATTCCGCCGACCTGCAAAACAACCTGGGAGTCGCCTACCAGATGGTCGGAAATCCGCAACAGGCGCTACTCGCATTTCAGGCGGCAGTACGGGCGGATAAAAGCTACCCGCAGGTTTACCATAATCTCGGGAAACTTCTTGTTGAATCGCGGGACTTTTCCAACGCCGAGGCCTGCTATCGACAGGCTGTCCAACTGATGCCGGATGACACCCAATGCCGCGATGAATGGGTACAGGTGCTGATCCAACTTGAAAAATGGGAGGATGTCGTCCGGGAACTGGAACTGATGCTGCAACGCGATCCCGATAATACAACTTTGCGAACGAATATCGTTTTCGCCCTGGCCAAACTGCATCGCTATCCCGAAGCGATCGAGCATTGCAACAGAATCCTGTCGATCGACCCGAATTCAGTTAAAACACTTTCCAATTTGAGCTATCTGCAGGAGCATTGCGGTCAAATTGAACAGGCTGTTGCCTCGGCCCGAAAAGCTTTTGAGCTTGCGCCGCAGTCTGCGGAAATTGCCAATAATCTGGGGATCGCCCATCGTTCGGCTCATCAAATTGAAGCGGCGATTTCCTCTTTTGAAAAGGCGATTGAATTAAATCCGGATTTTTCGCTGGCCCGATTCAATCTGGGAAGCACTCAACTATTGGCCGAGCAGTACCCGGCGGGATGGGAACATTACGAAGCCCGACAGGATTTGATGGAAATCCGACCGGAATTGAAAGACATACCAATCTGGCAGGGTGAGAACATTGCCGGCAGGAAACTGTTGATCACCTGCGATCAGGGATTTGGTGATGCCATTCAGTTCTGCAGATTTCTGCCCCGAATCAGACAGGCTTCACAGGCGGAAATTATCCTTCAATCCCCTCCCGAGTTGCAGGAACTGTTTTCCCACTCTTCGTATCACGGCGAACAACTGGCTGACCAAATCATTTCGGAAACAGATAATTTGCCCAATCCCGATTATCATTTCCCGATGACATCCGCAGGCAAACTCTTTCAGTTGACGATACAGGAAATCGGAGTCGATGAACCGTATCTGCAGGCTCCCGCATGTCAGGATAAACAAGACAACGTTGAAAAAGTTGAGGTTGAACAGGATCGGAAAACGGTCGCTTTGTGCTGGCGGGGCAATCCGAATCAGGCGCAGGATCATGTCCGTACCATGTCGCTGGAGGCATTGAAAAAACTCGCCGAACTGGAATCGATCCGATGGGTTTCTCTACAAATCGATGCCAATTCGGAAGAACTGTCGCAGTGGCCGACAGAAATTGAAGATTGGGGAAGCCGGCTGAAATCGTTCGCGGAGACAGCAAAGGCACTGGAACGGATCGATCTGCTTGTGACTGTCGATACGGCGATGGCACATCTTGCCGGGGCGATGCAGCGACCTGTCTGGACGATGCTCGCTCATACCCCTGACTGGCGCTGGCATCTGGATCGAAACGATTCGCCCTGGTACTCCAGTATGAAACTCTTTCGGCAACAGTCCTGGGGAGACTGGGACTCGGTGGTTGAGCAGATTCGTAGTGAACTGAACCAGTAGCGCGAACTGAGTCAGTAGCGCGAACTGAAGCAGCGGCGTCGTCTCAGATTCCGGATCCGGTACAAACCGGTACTCTGTGTTTATACAAACCTACTGGTTCCAAAAACGAATAGATGAATTCCCGGGTTCAATTTCATCGATTACCGCGATATCATTACATTTGGGACGGGAAATTTGATAGGATGCCTTTTCACATTTCACGTTCTCATATGATGAGTCGGACGGTTTCTGATCCCGAATTCTTGTCACCCATTTTGTGTGTCATTGTTTGTATGGCGTGTATGGTTTGTATGCCGCTGTTTGCCGAGGTGCGATACTCTGATGAAACGGGGACTTTTTAGCACAACCACATCGAAGAAGAAGGAAAATGATGCCGATCTGGATATCACGCCGATGATCGATGTCACGTTCCTGTTGCTGATTTTTTTCATGGTCACTTCGACAATGCAGGCCACGCCGGAGATCGACTTGCCGGTTGCCCATCACGGTCTGGGTATCAATAAATCGGAGCAGGTAACCGTTTCCGTTCTCAATCGTGACGGCATTCCCGTGCTCATGGCTGGCGATCCTCCTGCCCCGGAAATGAGCCTGGAAGAAATTGTGGAATACGCCCGCAATGAAATCGATGGTGGAAAATCGGGGATTCTTGTCAAAGCCAGTGGAGAAATCCCGACCGGTTTCATCAAACAACTGACGCAACAGCTCCAGGCCGTGGGGGAAATTCACTTCTACTACGCAGTCAGCGAACAGGCTCAATAGCATGAACAGAACCAATCGTGCTGTATAATTTATCCAACTAAGATTGTCTCATCATTTATGGATAAGATTTCGTACTGATGCCGATTAAATTTCGATGCCAATACTGCAATCAGCTGATGAGCATCGCCACTCGCAAGGCGGGAACGATGATCGTCTGCCCTCGCTGTGCCAACGACATACAGGTGCCCGAAATTCAACCCGAACCGGACGGCCAGAGTTCCGTTCAAACTGGAGCGACTCCATCCGAAGCCGTTCAGGCTGGAGGAGTTCAAACTGGAGATGTTTTCACTGAAACTGCTCAAGCTGAACGTGCTCATTCTGAAACTGAGCAGGATGGAAGCGCTGCTTCGGAATCTGTCTCCGAAGAAACAGTGCCGGAGAGTGATCTCGATGAGCGATCTGGCGATTCGGGATCGTTTCAACTCGCACCGCTTTGCGAAGATGCTGATGAAGAGGAACTCGATTTTGAACTCAAGCGGACAGAGAGCGATTTTGAAGAACTGGACATGACACCGATGGTCGATGTCACGTTTTTACTGCTGATCTTCTTCATGGTGACAGCCTCCTTTTCCATTCAGAAATCGATTGAAGTTCCTCCTCCCGATCCGGATAAACAGGGAGCCGCCCAAACAGTGCAACCTTTGGAAGAGTTGGAGGAAAACTCGATCCTGATTGAAATTGATGAAGAAAATCGTTTTTTTGTCGAGTCCGAACCGGTCGACGATCCCCGTGACCTGCCGACCATTCTGGCTGAAGTGCGAAGTAAAGATTCAAAAAATGAAGTCGTTGTCAGTGTTGATGAACGGACACATCATGAAGCCGTTGTGACAGCGATCGATGCGGCCCAGGAAGTGGGCATGCAACGTATTCGCTGGGGAGTCAACTCCAGTGAATAGGTCGGCGCGGCAAGCCGCAGCGTTATCTTCTCTCTTTTTATATTTTGTGCAAAACAGCTTGAAGCGAAACAGTTTGAAATAAAATGCCCTGTCTCAAAGTCATATACACAGATCGAACCGAGCAGATCATTCCACTTTCCAAACAGGAACCGGTTTCCATTGGTCAGCACGCATCGAACAAGATTGTGCTGGACGATCCCGATGCCCCGATTCTGTTTGCGCGTATTCACTGGAACAAACGCGAACGTGGTTATGAAGCGACTGCTGCTTCACTGGAAGACCTGATCATTGCAGGAGAGCCTGTCCGCACATCAATGCTGAAACAGGGTGATTCTTTTACCGCCTTCGGTGTTGAGATCATTTTTCATCAGGATGATC
>JALTOP010000190.1 GCA_027000105.1 Planctomycetaceae bacterium
CCCCAAATCCTCAGAGGCCAGAGCGCTTTCGTAACGCAGAACGCGGAGGAGATCATCGGACCGGCCTTTCTTACGGCGCAGACCTACTCTTAACGTGTCCCTGGCCGCGGTTGCCAGACCGATCGCAATGGCTTCATTCCCGGTAATTTTTCGATATTTTCCGGCAGGCAGTTTCGCGGGCGGAACTTTATAATGAACGGTGAACGCTTCGGTCGAATACCCGAAATCTGACCCCGCCTTCAAGGCAGCCAGGTTCGCCTCGATAAACTCCGGTCGTTTGGCAAATTTTTCCTGCACCCACCTTTTCGTCGGCGAGGGATCACGTTCATACAACCAGAAAACCAGCCCTAGCGCGAAAAAGTTCTTGCAGCGATCCGCTTCTTTCTGGGAAAGCCCCAAATCGGCCACCGCATCGCGTGTCAGACGGGTCATCGGCACTTTGTGAACGCGAAATCCTGCCAAAAGGGCTTCATCATCGAGCGGGTTGCTCTCATAACCGGCTTTGGCGATATTCGATTTGTCAAAGGCATCCTCGTTGACAATTAGCGTGCCGCCTCGTTTGAGATCGCCCAAATTCGTCTTTAAGGCGGCAGGGTTCATCGCAACGAGTGTATCAACCTCATCGCCAGGAGTGAGAACATCGGCGCTGGAAAAACAGAGCTGAAAACCGCTCACTCCTCCCACCGTCCCGACAGGAGCACGAATTTCAGCAGGAAAATCGGGCAGCGTACTGACATCGTTCCCAAAAATCGCGGAAACATTCGTGAATTGCGTTCCGACCAACTGCATCCCGTCGCCACTGTCTCCACAGAAGCGAATAACGACTGAATCGACTTCCTCACAGGGTTTAACTGCACTTAAACCATTTGTACTAACGTCTACTGGCGGCATGACCTATCTTGTTCCTTGCGGCATCGTCTTCTAAAGTGACAGAGACACGAAAAATGCAAAATCTTCCCATAAATGCGGGACAGCATGGTAAGAGTATCGGCACAAAATCCGTACAACTGCGATAATCCTCCCAGTTTCCCAGAATTATCGCCATTCTTGCACTGAGCGGAACGGATGAAAAGCGTCAGCGGATCGATTTGGCGAAGAATCTTGGGAAAGTTTGCCATCCGGGGCACAAAAAGAGGCGTCAATCACCTCTCCCTTTATCTGAATTCAGGTTTTGCAGGTTTTGATTGTCGTTTCCGGGGTTCTTGTTCGGGGTGAGGGATTCAGCTGTTCTTCTTATCGTTGGAACGGAAGAAGTCCCGCAAGTCAGAAGCAGGGCAAGAACAGGTCGGAAGCAGAGCGAAAGAGAGCGAGATGAGTCGAAAAGAAAATGAGGAAAATCTGATTTTCCGCAAGAAGCGTTCGTCCAGATCGTTTTGAATGTTCGAGGCAGCGAGATTTTGATAAATTACCGCGATTGATTGGCAGTTCTCACCGCAATTGTATATTTTCTGTCTGAATCTGTCTGAATATCTATGCTGGAAAGAACGGCAACTCGCCCGGTGACAGGAATTCTCGAAAGGTAACACAAAATGGAAACGACAAATGGCCCGTTGAATCGAAAGCTACGCATGGCCCTGACTGGTGGAGGACAGGGTTCATTTATAGGACGTGTTCACGCCACAGCAGCGGTTTTGGATAACCGGGCTGAACTGGTCGCCGGGGCACTTTCGTCGAATCCCGAAAGAGCGAAAGCCTCGGCTCCTGCGTACGACATCAAACCGGAACGAGCCTACGGCAGTTATCAGGAAATGTTTGATGCTGAAGCAGCACTTCCTGAATCGGAACGGATCGACTTTGTCAGTATTGCCACTCCCAATTTCACGCATTTTCCAATTGCCAAGGCCGCATTGGAAGCCGGCTTTAATGTGATTTGCGACAAACCGATGACGTTCGATTTCGCCGAGGCGGAACAGTTGGTTGAAGCTGTTGAAAAATCGGGAGCCGTCTGTGCGATCTCCCACAATTACACCGGCTATCCGTTGGTGCGACAGGCCCGGGAAATGATTCTCTCCGGCGAATTGGGCGAAATTCAGGCGATTCGCTCCAATTATCTCCAGGGTTGGCTCAGAACCAGACTGGAGGAAACCGGCCAAAAGCAGGCCGCCTGGCGATCCGATCCAAGTAAATCCGGGGCAGCGGGGTGTTATGGAGATATCGGAACCCATGCCTACAACCTGGCCCGTTACATGACCGGCATGCTCCCGGAAGAACTTTCCTGCCATTTACGCATTTTCGAACAGGGCCGCGCTCTGGACGACTACGGGCATACCGTGATCCGTCTGGAAAATGGTGGTCTGCTCACCGTAACCGCCAGCCAGATTTCACACGGACGGGAAAATGACCTGTTCATTGAAATTGATGGTACGAAAAAGGCCCTCTCCTGGCGGCAGGAAAACCCGAATGAAATGATGGTACGGGAAAATGGCAAAGCTCATCAACTTTACACTCGCGACCCCAATGCTCCTTACATGAACGAATTGGGGGCTTCCGCGTGCAGGCTTCCCGCCGGTCATCCCGAGGCTTTTTTCGAGGCCTTCGCCAACATCTACCGCTTTGCCTATGATGACATGATCAAACGCAGCCAGGGAGAAGACTTCGAAAAGAAAAACACCATTTATCCGAACGTCTACGATGGCGCAGAGGGGATGTACTTCATCCAGCAATGCGTCGCCAGCAGCAAGGATAACGGCGCCTGGGTACCGATGAAATACGAAAAGGCACGACGGTAAACGGTAAAGAGAGTAACTCAGACAACCGGGGAGTTCCTGTCTTCGAGCAATTTCAAGAATAAATCGAATCGCCAAACTGCCCGGCAACGGGCACCATGGCACGGGCACCATGGCACGGGCATCGGTTTAATCGCTGGCTTAATCGCCGGGATGGGAGTTTCCCGTAAGGTTTTTGCGAGGTTTCTGCGAAGATAGAAAATGCAAGTCGCAGCCAAGTCTCTGCATTTTTACTGTTGGAAAAGGGAAGTAAACAGAATTGGACATCCAGAGGCGCTCCCAATGGCCCGGTTTGCTCTCTTTCCAGACGTACGTTCCAGACGTATTTGACAGACCGGATGCAGTCTGCTCTGCGGGAGTAAACAGGAAAACGGAAGCGAGTTGGATACGGAACCAGGCTGGACACGGGATCAAGCTGGATAACAGGGGACAAAACTGGGAGCAGGCGGAACTGACACGAATCCAATTCAGGTGAGTCCAGTTCAGGTGAACCTTGTTCGAGTGAACCATCTCGGTATTTCAAACACGTTCAGACGTTGAAACAAACCCGGTTTTGTACTGCACTCTGTTTCGTAACCTGTTTCTGTAACGAGTATTTATCAGGAGTTTGCCTGCGGGCGATTGTATCACAATAGAAAAACACGGCGAACGGATGAGCTGGCGAAACATACGATTGATTTTTCACCGGGAGGTTGCGGATCAACTGCGGGATCGGCGAACCATCTTCATGGTGGTTGTCCTGCCTTTGCTGCTTTACCCGGCATTGGGCATCGGCACGTTGCAAATGTCACTTCTTTTTTCCGAGCAACCCCGGACAGTCGTCATGCTGGGTGCGGATTCGCTTCCCGATCCTCCGCTACTTAATGATCAGGGAACCGCCTTTCTGGATCACTGGTTTCTTTCGGAAAGCGATGCACAGAAAATTCATCTGGTCACCGATAAAACACCCGCAAACCCGAAGCCGGATCGTCCGACGAAGAACCAGAAACCGAACCGGGAAAAAAATTCAGATGAGTCTTCACCAGAGGCCCCTGATGATACCGGGGAAGATCCTGAAGAAAGGCAGGCGCTATTGAAAGTGGCGAATGAAATTCGCCTCCGTCTTGATGAGCGAAGCCGCCTGCTGGAAGAAAAAAGAGAGGCTCTACTCAAGAAAGAGAGCAAAGTTTCGCAACTGAAACAGAGCCAGATCGAAGCGCTCGAGGAAGAAATCAGCCAGCTTTTTTCAGCCGGGAACATACAGGTGCTGATCATCATCCCTGACGGTTTCGATGAGTACATCAAACAGGAAAATGAGCGCATTGCGCAACATGAACCGGAAATTGTCCCTCCGGGGAAAAAGTTGCGGCCTTTCATTCTGCGGAATTCTGCCATCGAAAAATCTTCGCTGGCATACGGGCCGGTGCGCGAAGTTTTCGATGCCTGGGAACAGGAGATTCTCAACGAACGGTTGAGCCTGGCCAATCTCCCGTCTGATCTGACCGCGCCGGTGAATGTTGAAACATTGGATCTGGCCAAGGGGAGCGAACTGGCCGCCAACGTCTGGAGCAAGCTGTTTCCGGCGATGCTCGTATTGATGGCAATGACGGGAGCATTTTACCCCGCGGTTGACCTGGGAGCCGGAGAAAAAGAACGCGGAACGATGGAGACGCTGCTGATCTGCCCCGCTCTGCGCAGTGAAATTGTGATCGGCAAATTCCTGACCGTTTTGCTGTTCAGTCTGGTCACCGCGATTCTCAATTTGACGATGATGGGCGCAACCGGTCTGCACATGCTGAATACGGCGACCAGCGGACAATTGAGCCAGATGGGCGACTTCTCGCTGCCCGGCATCGACAGCCTGATTTGGGTCGCGGTTCTGGCTGTCCCGCTGGCAGCGCTCTTTTCCGCTTTAAGTCTTTCCTTTGCCCTGTTCGCGAAAAGTTCCAAGGAAGGTCAATACTACCTCACTCCGCTGCTGACCGTGACGATGGGCCTGACCATTTTCTGCCTGTCCCCCGCGGTTGAAATCACCCCCTTTTACAGTCTTGTCCCGGTAATGGGCCCCGCTCTGCTGCTGAAAGGGGTTCTTCTGGGAACGGCTGGTCCTGAAGGAATTACCTGGTATGTCGCTCCGGTACTGATTACCAGCTTTCTCTATTGCTGGCTGGCTCTCAAATGGGCAATCGAGCAATTCCATCGCGAGGAAGTGCTGTTCCGTGAATCGGAACGCTTCGAATTCAAGCTGTGGATCCGCCACCTGTTTCGAGATAAAGAGGAAACTCCCAATTTTGCAGAAGCGATTTTCTGCTTTGTCATGATCATGTTTCTACAGTTTGCGCTGCTGAAAACATTCGGTTCAGAATTGCAGAATGCCCCGCAAGGCGAGGAGGGCATTACAATGCTGCGTCTGCTGGTTGTTCAACAGCTTGTCATTATCGCCTGTCCGGCCCTGTTCATGGGAATTTTGTTGACAAGCAATCCGATAAAAACATTCCAGTTCAGAATGCCCGCTGGCAGATATCTTTTATTGGGGATGCTGCTTCCACTGGTTCTGCATCCGCTCAGTCTGGAATTGCAAATGCGCCTCGACTGGTTTTTTCCTGCCTTGCCAGCCCATGCGAAAGCGGCTCTGGCGGCGATGGGGGACAGTACCATTCCTCTCCCGCTGGTCATTCTTGCTTTTGCGGTTGCCCCGGCTATTTGCGAAGAACTCGCTTTTCGCGGGTTCATCCTTTCCGGCTTCCGAAAAGGAGGAAAAGATGGAAGCGCCATTGTTCTTTCGGCCATTCTGTTCGGCATCATGCACATGATCCCCCAACAGGCATTCAATGCGGCCCTGTTGGGGTTGGTCATCGGCTTGCTCGCGGTTCGCTCCGGAAGCATTTTTCCGTGCATGCTGTT
>JALTOP010000191.1 GCA_027000105.1 Planctomycetaceae bacterium
CGCAAGGAAGCGGCGACGCTCACCGGCATGTTCGTGCTGCTGATGGCGGCCACGGCCGCCGCCGTGCGGTGGCTCTACCCGGGCATCGATTTGAACGGTGACGGCGCGATCGATTTAATTGTTGATGGTCAGTATATCGAAAACAGGAACCCCGCTGGCTGGCCATTCCTGCCGGCTGAAGAAGTGAAACTTCAAGCGGGCGAGCAACCCTGTTTTCTCGATATCGATAAAGATGGACGACTCGATGCGGTAACGCTTATTGAAACGGACGGGGCAGGATTGAGCAGCTACGAAGTTTCCTGGCAACGTAACATGGGCACAGATGGACCAAAGTTTGGCCAGGCCGAACAGCTTGCTTATGTCAACTCCCGGGTTCGTCGTCCGCGTGGTGTTGCCGCGGTTCGAGAAGGGACCAGGCAGGGGATTCTGGTACAGTCAGATGATTACCAGACGATTTCATTTTTCCGATTGAAGGATGCCCCGGTAAAGGCGAAGCGTTTCGAGTATCAATTTCGTGCTGAATCAGATTCTGCTGTCATCTCTTTGAGTGATCAGGCGTGGCCCTGTTTATGCGACTGGGATGACGATGGCGATATCGATTTACTTGTGGGTGGGGGGTATGGTTGGCCACGGATTGTCATCAATCAGGGAACATCGTCATGCCCCGCGTTTGCCGAGCCTCAAAAAATTCTATCCGACGGCAAGCCCATTCGCCTGCTGCGAGATGAAATTCTCGGGCAGCCGAACTGCTGGCACAACATGGGCTATGTTTACCCTGTTTTCATCGATTGGGATGCCGATGGTCTACCCGATTTGCTCTGTCCCAACGAAACGAATCGAATTTTCTGGTACAAAAACAGAGGGACGCGTCAGAAACCAGCCTTCGGCAAAAGACGCCAGATTCTTTGTGATGGCTACCCGGACAATGCCCGATTGCGCACGCTTTCCGCCACACGCGCCATTAGCGCCACCTCAAACAATGGAGTTTACCCGACAGAAAAAGAACGTCCCTTCATGTGGCGAACGGGAGTCGCGTTTGCAGATTTCAATGGAGATAAGTTGACAGATTTCATTACTCTTGACGGGCACACACGAAAAGCAACCCTGTTTACGCAGTATCGAAACAGGGAAGGGGCGCTTCGGCTACGTAAAGGCAGGGTGTTGAAGCTTGCCGATGGGCGGGAGATTGATGATCGCATCGTCAAACGTCGTTCTCATTGGACGGAATCGTTTCGCGCTATCGACTGGGACGGCGATGGCCTGATGGATCTCGTTTACAGTTTCGCCGGGGCGCAGGGAGGAATTCAGGACGATGGCAGTATCTATCTGCTGCGAAATTGTGGCACGAAGACGGCTCCCAAATTTGAAAATCCCGTTACAATGCGATGCTTTGGGGAGCCGATTCGCATCACCAATCACGGCCCTCATCCGTGGGTTGGCGATTTCAACGGAGATGGCAAACCGGATTTGCTCTGCTGTGTTGAATGGAGTGTTTATCCATTTTACTCCCACGCAGCGCTGGTGATGAAGCAACGTCCGGAATACGAACTGGGGCAGGTAAAAAGGTGTGAGCCGTGAACGCCGTTTCTACTCATTAACAACCAGTGAATCATCCTGTTCAATTCTCAGTTTCAACACTCTGCGTTTGTCCGCATCAAGAATTGTAAACTTGAGATTGTGCCAGCTGAGCGTTTCATTTTTCTCGGGAACTTTTTCGATCTGCGTGAAGACGAAACCGCCAATCGTTTCGTAGTCTTCATCTTCAGGGAGTTGCAAATCGAACTGTTCATTCAAATCGTCGATATGGACTCGCGCATCGACTTCCCACACACCGGGTCTTATTTCGCGAATTTCTTCTTCCTGTTTCTTGTCGTATTCATCTTCGATTTCGCCAACAATTTCTTCGAGAATATCTTCCATTGTCACCAGACCGGCCACACCGCCGTATTCGTCAAGTACAATCGCCATGTGAACCTGTTCGCGGCGCATCCGTTCCAACAGTTTTTCAATACCTGTCGATTCCGGCACGTACAACGGTTCCCGCAGAAAACTTGTCAGCGGAATGTCATTCTCCTCGGAATCGCCCATTTGCTGAAGCAAATCCTTGGCGTAAAGAATGCCGACCAGATCATCGGGGGATTCGCGGTAGATCGGCACGCGGGAATGTCCCGCTTCGATCAACTGTTTCCGCACTTCCTCCAGGGGGGTATCAACCTGAATGCAAACCATTTCCGTGCGAGGTGTCATCACCGCGGTGACATCTTCATTCTGGATTTCCATCAACCGTTGGATGATGCGCCCAGCGCCCAATTTGATCGCTCCATCGCGTTCACCTTCGTCAACGACGGTACGAATTTCTTCAGTGATGTGTGCCGGCCCCGTCTCATCTGGTTTTTCCCGTCCTGCGATACGATAAAAAAGAGAGTCTGTTGCTTCGATTACTTTTACAATCGGCTTCATCAACCAGGTAATGCCCAGCAGTAGCGGCCAGGTGTGGAACAGAAAATATTCGCTGACGACTTCTGCCAGACTGCGAGGCAGAAGACAGCCGAAGCCGAGCAGACCAACTGCGGCAAGGAACATGTCCAACCAATCTGGTTGTTCGTAGAACGCAATTCCGCAATAGCCGAAAACAGAAAGCAGAAACAGCACCTGCATCGCCAGCGTTGCCTGGGCATCATGCTTGAGAATATCCCCGAGCCTGTCTCCATTTTCCCGCTGTTTGCAGATCGATTCCAGTCGTGATCGACTGAACTCCAAAAGCGAATAAGACGCCAGAGCAAAGAAGAACGTACAGAAACAGAAAACGATCAGGAGAAGCGATGGGGACACCGCAGGGTTGAACCTCTCTTCAAGGGTAAACTCGAGCAACCGGAAGCTGTCATCACAGCCCCGCATAAACCTCAACCACTGTTTTATCGTAAAACCGGAAATTCATCAATCGTTCTTCGATCTGACGTATCGATTCTCCCGGGCATGGTTTCTTTTTTTCCGATCGCAGCCTGCCTGACCGAATTTGCTGCTTTTGTTGCCGATTGAATTTTGTCTTTTACCTTTAACCGATGGGTGGCCGAAAACTCTCTGCCATCAACTGTTTTGAAGATTGCCTGCAGTTTCACTGACTGACCGGATAACTCGGTAAAGGGAACCTTTTGGGGCCAGGGGAGTTGGAGTACGAATCCGGAAGAAACCCAACCCGCGTTCCACTTTTTACGGACTTCAGCAGCATCAAAGTGATATTTCTCGACAGGGAGAGCGTCAGAGGCATCTTGCGTGGACAGTTCAATCGTCACTTCCCCGGGAAGTTTGATCGGTTCGTTGAATTGATCAACGGGGGTAAGTACCAGATTGATCACCGGCCGATTGGAAGCCCCAACCGGGATGATCGAACTTTGCAACTGGTCGATCTTCAGTTTCGCCATGCGGTACAACACATCGGCCTGTTCCGGTTCCAGAGGCTGCTTTCCCTTGGCGACCAACTGTTGCCGAAGCGCCTTGGATTCCTGATTGGCAACCGATAAATCAGCCTTGGCACGTTCCAACTGGTTGGACAGATCGACCACGTAATCCTGTTGCTCCCGCAATTGTGCTTCGAGCAGTTCGCATTGCCGATCGGCAGCGCAACCGATTGCCGCAAAAAGCAGCAGTAACAGAATGAAAGATGGCATCGCGTCATCCTTGACGGCTATGTAAAACGGAACCGAAGTAATACGGAACCGAATCCATTTTCCGACCACTCATGTGAACCCGAGTTTGTTGTCCGCTTCAGCTCAAATCATCCACAAATCATGCGGTGTTCACCCAACCCTGGATGAACAAAAGGACTTGCACAAGACGTTCGTTGAAAAATCTGCTCTAGCGATCTCTTTGCTGAGGGAGTTGATCGATAACATGATCAACCAGACCATACTCTTTCGATTCTTCAGCCGTCATGAAATTGTCCCGATCGGTATCCGCTTCAATCTCTTCCAGTGAACGGCCTGTATGTTCCTGGAGAATTTCATTCATCCGCTTTTTGACTTTGATCACCTCTTTGGCGTGAATCTCCAGTTCGACGGCTGTCCCTTCCATTCCCGCCAGTGGTTGATGAATCATGATCCGGCTGTTCGGCAGCGCATTCCGTTTGCCCGGTGCCCCTGCAGTCAACAGAACTGCTCCCATGCTCGCAGCCTGTCCCAGGCAGTACGTTGCGACATCACAACTGATGAATTGCATCGTATCGTAGATCGCCATTCCCGCAGTGATGGAACCGCCGGGAGAATTGATATACATATGGACGTCGGAGTTTGGATCATCAAACTGCAAAAACAGCAGTTGGGCAACAATGCTGTTGGCAATCGCATCGTTCACCTGCGAACCGAGAAAGATGATACGATCTTTCAGCAGGCGACTGTAAATGTCCATGACCCGCTCTTCGCGGCCATTTTTTTCCACAACATAAGGAACCAGTGTTGTCATAATCTCAGCTTTCCGTGCGATATCTGTTTGTTTTAATTGGGTAAATGCGGGCTCATCTGCGAACGTATTTGACGTAAGCGGCTACCTGGACTCTTAGGAAGCCTTTTTCTTCTCTTTCTTCACCACTTCGTCAACCAATCCATATTCCCTGGACTCCTCTGCCGTCAGGTAGCGATCCCGCTCGGTGTCTTTGGCGATTGTTTCGATATCCTGGCCGGTATGCTCAGCCAGAATTTTGTTCAATGTTTCGCGGGTTTTAATAATTTCCTCGGCCTGAATTTCAATATCGGATACCTGACCGCCCACCTGTCCGTAAGGTTGATGAATCATCATTTTGGAATGAGGCAGGCAATGTCGTTTTCCCTTCGCTCCGCCGGCCATCAACACCGCCCCGCCGCTCGCAGCCAGCCCGACGCAGTACGTGGCGACATCACAATCGAGAAACTGCATTGTATCGTAAATAGCCAATGTTGCAGAGACAGAACCGCCCGGCGAGTTGATATAAAGGTGAATGTCCTGATGCCTGTTTTCAGATTGCAGAAACAGCAGTTTCATCACAATCAGATTCGCACTCGCATCGTGAATGGGGCCATCCAGAAAGATAATGCGGTTTTCAAGCAGCAAGTCGCCAATCGTCATCTGTCGTTGACGTTGATACCCGCCTGAATTTTGAATATCCATCTGGCTCTGAATATCCATGTGGCTCTGATTGAGCAATCCGCTCTGGTTTCCGCCCGTCACAGGGTCAAAAGGGAATCTCGACATGCAGCTCATTTCCTTTGTTGCATCTATAATATTAATTCGATGGCACAATTTAACGTATTCACGGGAACTGTAGCAAGACCAGCAAACCGGGCTGAACAGGATTCCGGTTTGCCAGTTTTCAGAATAGCCGGAACGAGCCGGCCTCTGCCACCTGAATAGCTCATTATAGGCGTAGCGGTCAAGGCAGGGGAGCGGAATTCCTGGTGGAATGCCTGCATCTTGTCCCGGAAATCTGTATTACAAAATGGGGCATCATGGCCGGAAACAAAAAAAGCCTCGATCACAAAAAGTGAGACGAGGCGAAAATCCATGTTCTCCAATTGCGACGGCGGAGTCGCTGCGAGAAGAGCGATGACCCGGTAGTGCAAAGCACTCACCGTACTCT
>JALTOP010000192.1:0-2365 GCA_027000105.1 Planctomycetaceae bacterium
CCATCTGAACCCGACGAATGTTTGCGTTTATCGTTGTCGCTTTTGTGCGTTTCGGGCAGACCTCAGAGATGAAAAAGCGTACGCCTTTACTGACGAGATGATCCGCGAACGTGTCGAGGAAGCCCGACAGCAGGGAGCAACCGAAATTCACGTCGTGGGCGGCTTGCATCATCAGAAAAAGTTCGACTGGTATCTCAATATCATCCGCGTGATTCACGAAACCGATCCGCAAATTCACATCAAAGGATGGACTGCAGTTGAAATCAACTGGTTCAGTCACATCACCAAAAAACCTTACGACTGGGTACTGCAGCAGTTACTTGATGTCGGCTTGGGAAGCATGCCGGGAGGCGGGGCGGAAATTTTTGATGAAACCGTCCGTAGGCAACTTTGCGAGCATAAAGCCGATTCCGAAAAGTGGCTCGAAATTCATCGAGTTGCCCACAATCTGGGCATCCGCACCAATGCAACAATGCTTTACGGTCATGTTGAACAGGCCGAACATCGCATCGACCACCTGAACCGTCTGCGTTTGTTGCAGGACGAAACCGGCGGCTTCCAGACATTCATCCCGCTTGCATTTCATCCCGACAACACCAAGCTGGACAACATCCCCAAACCGACCGGGCAGATGGATTTGCGGATCATCGCGCTGAGCCGATTGATGCTCGACAACTTCGATCACATTAAAGCGTACTGGATCATGCTGGGCGAAAAGACGGCACAGGTTGCACTCGGTTTTGGTGCTGACGATTTGGATGGCACCGTGATTCACGAAACCATTTATCACGACGCCGGTGCAGAAACACCGCAAGGCTTAACCGTCGAACAGATCCATCGCATGATCGAAGAAGCCGGTCGTATCCCGGTTGAACGCGACACCCTGTACCGCAAAGTCGTTCGGGACGGTCACAGTTGGAGCATTGGCGAACCGGTTGTGATGAGTTGATCCCTCAAAGCTCGAAACAAATCCAATAGTATTTCCAAAAGAATAAATCCGTCGGCAGGTTGTATCGTGATGCCCCTTCGATGGTGACAACGGAAAGATTGATAACCGAGCTGGCCGTTTGGGGTATATTGAAACGCATCCTGCAATAAAGAGATCGAAAAAATGCCTGTTATAGAAGTGGAAAGTATTGATCACATCACGCTGGTCGTTAAGGATCTCGATGCGAGTCGAAAGTTTTATGTTGATCTGCTCGGGATGCAGGATGTGCCCCGCCCGAATTTCAGTTTCGAGGGAGCCTGGTTCCAGGCGGGCAACACATTGATTCATCTGATTCTCGAACATGAACAGTCTGGTTCCGCGGGAAATGCTGCCGCGCAGTTGCGATCAACCCGGGCGAATCATTTTGCCTTTCGCCTGCCCGATGCCCAGGCGGCTTGGGAAGCGTTGCAGGCAAGCGGGGTCGCGTTGGATGTCATTTCCGAACCAAAGCACCGCCCCGATGGGGCGATCCAGTTTTTCATCGCGGATCCCGACGGGTACCGCGTCGAAATTACTTCGGAGCCAAAATCGTGAAAATCGCCCTCTACATTCTGGCCTGTGTTGTGTTGCCGATCGCGTGGGGCGTTTTTGTCAATTGGCTATTCAGCCGCTGGGAAAAGAAACAGCGAAATCCGGGCGAATCGAATTTTCCCGATTATCAGATTTGATATGCAAGATTGCGGTACGCCCGAGGCAAAACAGTAATTCACAGGAATTCACAAGAAAGAAAGCAGAATCGCGTGACTCAAAAAGCATGGGGAGGACGTTTTACCGGCGGAACCGATCGCTTGGTGGAACAGTTCACCGAATCAATCAGTTTCGATGCTCGCCTGGCTCCGTACGATGTGCAGGGTTCAAAGGCTCATGCAACGATGCTGGCTGAAGTCGGCCTGATTACGCCTGAAGAAAAGGAAACCATTTGCAGCACATTGGATGAAATTCTTGCAGAGATCGAACGGGGGGAATTCGAATTCCGCATCGAGCTGGAAGACATCCACATGCACATTGAGCAGGAGTTGACAAAACGGACCGGCGACGTCGGCCGCAAACTGCACACCGGACGCAGCCGAAACGATCAGGTCGCCACCGATGTCAAACTCTTTCTGCGTGATGCGATTGACTACATCATCAAACTGCTGGGAAGTGTGCAAGCCGCGTTTGTGCGGCGATGCGAGCGGGACATCGATGTCGTTCTGCCCGCCTTCACCCATTTACAACGGGCACAGCCGGTGATGGCGGTGCATTACTGGCTGGCGTGGTGCGAAAAATTTGAGCGGGACCGTTTACGCATGCTCGATTGCAGAACGCGGGCGAATGTCTCGCCGTTGGGCTGTGCCGCACTTGCTGGAACGAGCCTGCCGATCAATCGTGAACGAA
>JALTOP010000192.1:2375-5600 GCA_027000105.1 Planctomycetaceae bacterium
GTTCGATGCCGTTTCGCCCAATAGCCTGGATGTTTCCAGTGATCGGGATTTTCTGATCGAATTCGTTTCCGATCTGGCGATCATTGCGGTTCATCTCAGTAACTGGGCCGAGGAATGGATTGTCTGGTTCACGACCGAATTCAACTTTCTCAAACTGACGGACGCCTACACAACCGGTTCGTCGATCATGCCTCAAAAGCGCAACCCCGATGTGCTGGAATTGATCCGCGGAAAATCGGCTCGCGTAATCGCCGCCAATCAACATTTATTGGCCCTGACGAAAGGCTTGCCGATGGCGTACAACCGGGATTTGCAGGAAGATAAAATCCCGCTGTTCGATGCTTACGACACGATCGCCGCTTGCCTGGAACTGGCCGCCGCGATTATCGAAACAGCAACATTGAACCGCGAACAGATTGAATCCCGCCTCGAAGAAGGCTTTCTCGATGCAACCACCCTCATGGAATACCTCATTAAAAAAGGAGTGCCGATGCGAACTGGACACTCGACTGTCGGGGCACTTGTTTCATTGTGCGAACAAAAGGGATGCCGACTCGCTGATCTTTCTCTGGAAGACCTGCAGCAGGCTTGTGAGCAGATCGAAGAAGATGTCTACGATTGTCTGGGCGTACAAAACGCCGTTCGCGCTCTGGTCTCAACCGGTTCTGGCGGCCCGAAACCGGTTGCCCAACAGCTTGCCCGCTGGCAGAAAATCATCGCGGCTCGTGAATAAATGCTGAGCAAAAAGCACTTTTATCTGCCGGCACCCCGTATCGTATGACCGGCGTTCCGATTCTCTGGCGAGTCCGGAGAATCAATCGTGATTGTTACTGGGTTAAGCGCGGTTCCAGTTGAATGACTGCCTGTTTGGGCAAGCCGTCCGCAATCAGTTCGAACCCGCTGAGTATCGTCTCCCCCTTCTTCGCCTCCAGGGAGATGACAAATTCCCCGTCAATCGGGATAGCGGAATATTCTTTGACGATCGCGCTCATTTTCCCGCCGCTTTGTTTGGTGATATCAAAATCACTTAACACTTTTTTCCCTTGCATGGAAATATCGAACAGACGCTCTCCGGGTTGGACATCGTCCGGTTCTGCGAAATAGAGTCGAACCGTGTACGAGGCCGGTTTGAGTTTTTTCAGACGGACAGAACGGATTCCCTCCATTCCCGATGCCGCCACCCACGGCCACCCATGACCACCCGAAATCCAGATCGAATGGTGATAGTAGGTTTTGCATCGCGTGGGAAGAACTTCAAGATCGAGTTTTGGCGACGGCCCTCCTCGAAGTGGATATTCCAGCCACAATGTTCCTTCATGTGTCACACGATCACCCGGGGCACCCAAATTGATACCGACACGTTGTATTTCTTCCGGATCCCCTTTTCCCCAAACCATCCATTGTTCATGCGTTTCGGGAACGGAATACATCGCCAAACCGACCGGTAGCGGATAACTGCACGTACAACCCTGGTAATAATAGGGAACATTCAATAACCCGCCTGCAGGAATAATACTGTTGGTGCAACCAGAGCGAGGGCCGCTGATATGAATGGTTCCGCTCTCAAAAGTCTTGTCGTAAAACGCGGCGTTGCCGGAACGGACGGTAAACATCAAACCGTAATCGACACCGCCATCACACCCGTAATTTTTGACGATTTCCCGGGGCTCTTTTTTGCCCGTCAGCGGGTTGATTCGTGATCCCACATCTGCCTTTTCAGGCGGAAAATTTTTCTTCTGGTAAGGAGGACGATAGTTATACAACTGCTTTTTGGTGATATCACGTTGGGGCAAGGAAGCAGCTTTCGCTGCGATTTCTTCCTTCGAAATGATCCGCCCGGTGTAAATATCGGAATAGACAGGGGCCACCAGATGGTAAGGCGGACGTTCCCCCGCAGGATACCCCCGCCATGCCTTGTCGTAACTGATCATGATACCATCGACGATAAAGGGTTGCGGAGCCCGCTTGAACTGGGAAACCTCATCTCCAAACCAGAGAACACCCAACGGTGCCCGCACCAATTTGTCGGGACTGCTCCAGGTGCCGGTGTAGTCTGTCGTACCAGGCAGTCGACCGGAACGGGTCAGCATCGCGAACTTTTTATTGAAATTCCAATTCCCGCCAACAGGTCTGAAGTGGATCAGCTGTGACAGTTCCGGTGCGGTAACATCGGGATTCGAAACAGGGACATACAATTTGCCCCCGTAAGGTCGCAGCGACTGATAGATTCGCTTCAGAAACAAATTCCCCGCCTCCCCTGCGGGAACGATTCCCTTTTTGCAGACGATGAAACTTGCCAGATAAGGTGGAAATTCGTGTCTCTGTGGATCGCCCACCCTCAACGAAACCCGTTTTCCGTACAAGCCGCGTTCATCCAGTTGACGTCGCAGAGTCGCGATTTTCCCGGCATCCAGATCGATACCGATCACGGTCATTTCTGTTTGAGTCAGTAATCGTTCAATGATTGCAGTTTCGTCAATCCCCAATAACAGACAATAACCATTCCGCACGCTACCTGTCAGAGAAAAGAGGCTGGCCGCTGCTTCGGCGTTGTTCCTGTTTCCTTTCCTGACAGTCTCGATAGCGGGCAGCTTATGCTCAACGGGATCACCCGTTCCTTTGCCCAGGCAGGTTATCGTCCCCTGCTTGGTGACAACGAATAATTTTCCGTCTGCTGCAATCATGCTGTGAATTGTCCCGGTCACTCCCTCGAATTTCGTATCGAATTTGATTTTCCGACCGTTCACAACAATGCTTGTTCGTACTCCTTTTTCACCCGGTCCCTGTCGCAGATCGTCTTCATGGCGAGCCGTGTTGACGCCTTTATCGAAAACAATGCTCTCAGGTTCCGGCCCCTGCTTGCCTCGCCGCAGCGCTTTCCCCTGGGCTGAAAACCAACCGCCAGGCAATCGCCCTGCCTTGGGAAGCGAAAACTCTTTGAGCCTCCCCGTTTTCAAATCGAATGTTGCGGGAAAAGCCGCCCCACAAGGAACAATCAGGTTGTTTCCGCTGACCACCAGATAACCCTGGGGCGTCACTCCACCAAATGCCTCGGTGTCATGAGGATGCTGCCCGTAGATGTATCCGGTTCGATCATTCAACCAGATACGCTTCCCTGTTTTCGCATCAAGCGCGTAAATAAAAATTCCCTCGAACGGCCAGACTCCAGCAGCAAAATAGACCACCCCGTTTGAAGCAACCGGCCCGCCACGTAATGGCCATAGT
>JALTOP010000193.1:0-18777 GCA_027000105.1 Planctomycetaceae bacterium
TTTTAATACGGGCGATATCTTTCTGCAAATTTTCCCGCGGTTGAGCAGCAATCAGTTGTCCCAAATGAGGGATGCCGCTTCGTTCTTTTCTACGATCCCGTTCCGCGATTAAATCGAGGAGCAGATCGAGTTGGGTCGTCTTGCGAAGTTTTGCGTACTCGGTCAGTGTTTCCTGTAAAACATCTTCCGGAACAGCAGAACGGCTCAGCACTGCCTGGTAGACCGCTTCGCTGCGAGGGAGTTTGAGCAGATACGCCGGTTCTGCGTTCTTCAACGCATACGCAATAACTGCTTCGGAAAGAGGCTTGCCGGAATTGATCACCTGATTCAAGTGATGTTCCATATTGATTTGCGACTTCGCATAATTGAGAACGGTGAGCATTTCCGGATCCATCGGACGCGCCGAAACTTCAAAAATCACATGGGCGGCTTCGGTACCCTCGAACGAAACGGCCGCTTTAACCGCTTCGGCTCGAACAAGGGCGGAGTCATCCTTTGCCGCTGCCAGCAGAAGTTTCGCCCAGTTTTTGATCTGCGTCCCCCAATGCCCAAGTGTCCTGATGGCGGCTGCTCTGACACGGGGCTCGGCTGCGCGTGTCAATTCGGTAAGAATTTTTTCATTCGGAATTCTCTGTTCCTCAAAAACCCACAGACATTCCAGTAGTGCCTGGGCATCGTCCAGTTTGTTGACATCCAACTGATTGGCAAAACTCCCAACCTGATCAACAATTTCTTTTTCATCCCGACCGGTCAATTCCAATCGGGCGCGGTAGCGTGTGCTGTTTTCTTTTGCGTAAAAACTTTGGCAAACCTCTGCAATCGGTTTTCTCTTCATCTTGGGCTGGTAAACCAGATCACGTCCCTTATAGGTAACACGATAGATTCGCCCGTGGGTGTGATCACGGTTCGGATCTCGCATATTGTGCTGCATATGGCCGATCAGTGCATTATGCCAGTCGGAAACGTAAAGGGCGCCATCTCCTCCGATCTCAAGATCACTGGGGCGGAAGTTCGGATCATCCGAGTAAAGAATCGGTTCGATTTCGACGGCAGTGATGTCGGCACCGTTGTACTTTACTTCGTGCTGCAAGACCCCCAGAAATCCGATTGTATTACAGATCAAAAAGTTGCCCTGCAGTTCATCCGGGAAATGGGAACTGGAAAGCAGGCCAGTTGCCGCAACCGGGCGAACGCGTTTTTTGAACCAGTGCTTGTTGCCGATTCCCTTGCCGATATTGACATACGAACCGGTCCCGCTGGTTCCGTCGTTGGCAAATTGGTATCCCCACTGATCGAAAACATCACCATGCGGATTGGGGCCGATCGGGAAATGGAACTCGAATTCAAAGGTGCGCGGGTTGAAACGATGCACGCCGCTCGAACCGGAGCGAAATGTTTTTGTTGGTGTTTCGAAATTCGCCGTGTTGAAAATACCACGCGACCAGTAGAGCCAGCCATCCGGGCCGATGAGCATCGCGTTGGCGGAATGGTGCGTATCAGCACTGGAAACGCCCTGCAACATTCGCAATTTGAAATCGGCCTTGTTGTCGCCATCGGTATCTTTCAGGAACCAGATTTCCGGCGGAGCAGCAACCAGAACACCGCCGCCCCAGAATTCAAAACCGGTAATACTGTTGAGTTCATCGGCGAAAATAATGCACTCATCCGCTTTACCATCGTGGTCTTCATCGGGGAAAATCAGCAGCGCATCTTTGCGGGGTTCGACCGGATTCCAGTGCGGATACGACTGCCAAACTGATACCCACAATCGCCCATCGGTATCGACAGCCATCTGCACGGGATTGACCAACCGCGGGAATTCTTTCTCCGAAGCAAACAGATTCACTTCCATTCCCTTGTGAATCGTCATCCTGGAAATGGCTTCTTCACCGTCCAGATATGGGAATGCTCCTCCCTTAAGCGGCCCAATTTTATTTGGCTTTACTTCCAGTTCTTCGGGGAGGTTGTTGTCGGTTATTTTCAGATCGCTGCCACGAGCCACCGCCCAGACGCGTTTGTCGCGGTTTGCTGTTTTGACATCGAATATCTCCATCTCCCGCATCATCACATCCGCATTCGATTGCCCAAACCACGCCAGTTTGGAACGACCGCCGTAGACGTTGTAACCATCGACAACGCGATATCGACTGAACCAGTGATAGTTCTTGTCGAGGACGGCTTCACGCAATTTGGCGATAGCCACGGGATCCCGCAGAGCATTCTTGTTCGGGACGAATAAATCCTGAATAATAACCCGGGCAACGGCCTCGTTACCGGAATCCAGAAGATGGATTCCGTTCATTGTCAACGGCTGTTTTGCAGAAGCATAAAGCTTTTGTGTCGGCGTAAACAGGTCGACAAACAATGTCTTCTTCTGATTGCAGATATCCCGCATGGCGTCGGTATAAAGTTTCAGTTTCCTGTTGTTTTCCGTTCCGTCGGGCAAGTGGCGGGAATGCAGGTTTTCGTGTGCAATGGGCGAAAAGAAAACCAATCGGGGCGCGGACTTCCCGTTATATTTTTGGGAACGCATCTGATCGATCAATTCGTTCAAATTCTTCTTGAACTGAGGCAGATCCTTTTCGCCGCGCAATGCCTCGTTGTATCCGAAAAAACAGAAGACGACATCTGCCTTGACTTTGGTCAGCCACTGATCAGGACTACCGAAATTATCGGATCGATTCCGGGTTTTGAGCTCATCACCGGGAAAGCCCAGGTTGCGAAATGTCAAATTCAATTCTGGGTGCAACGCATGAATATAGGTTTCCAGCCACGCATGATGCTGCATTCGATCAGCCATGGTGTTGCCAATGTAGGCAATATGGTCTCCTTCTTTCAGTTTCAAACGGGGTTCTGCTGCGCTGAGCTCGACACTCGAGAGCAGCGAAACAGCCAAAGCGAGTAAACATGGGAAGAAGCGGGAGAAAGTAGATGATTTCATCGGTGGGCCTTCAGCAGAAAAATGGACACAAACCGTTATTGCGTTACTTCATTGTGATACTTCATGGTAGATTGAACCTCCCCCATATTGCAATCAACCTGCCACAAATTCCCGTATATGGTTTTGATTCAGCTTTTGCACTTTTTCCCATGTGTTGGGTGGCCATGTGCTGTGTGGGGTAGAAAAATTAGCGCAAATTTCAGCACAGGGCATTCGTCTCCCTTTGAGATCGCTCGAATGGTTGCTGTCTTGCCGGTATTCCGCCTGAATTTGGGATAGACCTCGGAACCATTTCCGTGGGACGAGCTGTTCGTCGAGGGAGAGTTCTTTACTACTCCTGTAACTCAATCGGTAGTTGATCGATTTTCGCCGCGAGGATGAAGTCGTTCTCCGAGAGTCCTCCGATCGCGTGAGTCCATATTTCTATTTCAAGGTGGCGGTATCCCACCAGGTGCAAATCAGGGTGGTGCCCCTCATCTTCAGCGATTTCTGCAACGGCATTAAAAAAATTGATCCCTGCCATAAAATTCTTGACCGTCCACTTTTTCCGAATCCGTTCACCCTGGTGCGTTATCTCCCACCCGGGATGCTCGGCAATCTGCAAGGAAGCCTGCTCCTGTGTCATCTTTTCTACACCTCCTTCGCAAGGGAGGCATTTTTTCTTGATTAAATCGACGGATTTTTGAGCTGTCATTGTTACCCTCTCTTGAATGACGTCTTGTTCTTTTTATCTGCTTGCACACTTATACTGATAAAATAGACCTCAGGCGAGACGTAACCCGGCTTGCATCACTTGTTCAACTCGGCTTTTGCATTTTTCACCAGCGTGGTGACATGTGAAACAACATCAGCCAGCGGGATTTTGTCCGGTTTTTCCGCAGTGCGGGATTTGACTTCTGCGATTCCTTCCTGGAGCCCTTTACCGCCAAGAACGATACGGAAGGGGAAGCCGATAAGGTCGGCATCTTTGAATTTGACACCTGGTCTGGCTTTGCGGTCGTCCATTAAAACATCAATGCCATTTTCTTTTAGCCCGGCATAAATCTTTTCCGTCACTTCCATCAACTCGGCGTCATCCGGCTTCAGGGGAATCAGAACGACTTCAAACGGGGCGATGCTGATCGGCCAGATGATCCCATTTTCGTCGTGTGATGTTTCCACCAGTCCGGCTACGATTCGATTTACGCCGATTCCGTAGCATCCCATGATAATCGAGTGCCGCTTCTCGTTTTGATCAAGAAAATCCGCCCCCAATGAATCGCTGTATTTGGTGCCGAGTTTGAAAACATGGCCCACTTCAATCCCGTGAACCAGATTCATCGCCTCGCCGCTTTTCGGGCAAGGATCTCCCTGCACAGCATTACGCAGGTCGAAAGTTTCACTCAACTGGTAATCACGCCCGATATTTACACCTGTGTAATGAGCGTCGGTTTTATTCGCTCCAGTGATCGCATCTTTAATCGGCGGGACATCATGATCGGCAATGATATCGCACTGAATCCCAACCGGGCCTGCAAAACCAACTTTCGCTCCGGTTACCTTTTCGATCGTTGCTTCATCAGCCAATTCAAGCGAATTCGCTTTTAAGGCTCGGCGAATCTTTCCTTCGTTCGCTTCATGGTCGCCGCGAAGAAGGACTGCAACCGGTTTGTTATCGGCCATGTAAATAAGCGTTTTAATCATCTGCTCGGGCGAACATTTCAGAAGATTGCATACTTCATTGATGCTGCCCGCTTCTGGTGTACTGACTTCTTTCAGGCTTTGCGGTTTTTCAGCAGTAGTCAACTCCGGTTGAGTTCGACCTGTTTCTGCCCGTTCGAGATTGGCCGCGTAGCCGGAAGATTCGCAGTAAACAATTTGATCCTCGCCGTTTTCCGCGGGGATCATGAATTCGTGAGAGGCATCCCCGCCAATTGGGCCGGATTCTGCTTCTACCGGAATGTATTTGAGTCCGCATCGCTCGAAAATACGGCAATAGGCATCGTACATCGCCTGATACGATTCATCGAGTTGCTCCAGGTTGCTTGCGAAACTGTAGGCATCTTTCATCAAAAATTCGCTTGTTCGCAGGACACCAAACCGTGGTCGTTCTTCATTGCGGAATTTTGTCTGAATCTGAAAAAGCGTGAACGGCATTTGGCGATAACTGTTGATGTGTTTCGCCATCAGGTCGGTGATGACTTCTTCATGCGTTGGCCCGAGTGCCAGCGGGATTGTGCGATCTCCGCGCGTGACTTCGAGTCGAATGAGGACATTACCGAAATCTTCGTTGCGTCCGGTACGGTCGAACAGTTCGATTGGCTGTAACGCCGGCATCAACATTTCAACTGCCCCGGCATTCTCCATTTCTTCGCGAATAATGTTCGCAGCTTTTTGGACGGCTCGAAAACCAAGCGGCAGGTAGGTATATGCCCCCGCCATCAACTGGCGAATCAGACCGGCTCGAAGCATCAACTGATGCGAAGGAATCTCCGCATCGCCTGGGGTTTCTTTCATGGTGGGAATAAACGATTTCGTCCAACGCATCGCGTAGTGCCTTTATGTCTAAGTAGAAGTAAGAAGTAAAAGTAGTGGAGGCAAATGTGCCGATGTTGTATGCAACCCTCTCTTCCACGTTCCATATACCCCTGTTGCCTGCGGCATGTTTACACGGTTGCGGAGCGTTTTGTGCAACGAGGTAGAAACAGACGCCCTTCATCTTGTGTACCACTTATGTAACTCGGTTGCTTTGAAGGGGAGTTGCCATGATAAGCAACTGATTCTAGCTGATTCATTACCGACATGAAGCGCCGGCAGGGATTTTTTTGTAAACAGTCCGTAACCCGACACAGTTGGTTCAGATAGTTTGTCGAATGGTTCAAGCAATTATCCGATTGTCGTGAAAAACAGATGGCTCTCATGCAACTCCTCTCACAGGACACAGAAAAGGGTAATTCCCGTACTATCCCGTTCAGGATCGTTAAGAGAAAAGAGCTTGCCTGTGGTAACTGGAAAGTTTCATCAGCGTTCACTATGATCCCGCATAGCTTGCAAATATCTTGCTTGCAAAGAGGGGTGTCAAAAGGGAAGTCCTGATTCGGCACGGCGTCAATTTCACGATCACTGGTTCGATCAAAATTCAGGGAATAATTCATCGATGAAGATTCATGAATATCAGGGGAAACAGCTTTTCCGGGAGTACGGCATATCTGTGCCGCGAGGCATTGTCGTCAAATCTCCTGAAGAAGCGGCGGCTGCTTTTAATGAACTGGGCGGTTCGATTGCGGTTGTCAAATCACAAATTCACGCCGGTGGTCGTGGTAAGGGAACATTCAAGGAGTACCCCGAGCAAAACGGTGTTGTACTCGTTCGCTCTGCCGAACAGGCCCGGGAGAATGCGGAAAAAATGTTGGGTAGTACGCTGGTGACTGTTCAAACCGGCCCCGAGGGAAAGCAGGTCAACACACTGTTTGTTGAAGAAGGGCTCGACATTGCCCGCGAACTTTATCTGGGGGTTGTGGTCGATCGCGAACAGAATTGCCCGGTGTTGATTATGTCTTCAGAAGGGGGCATGGAAATTGAAGTCGTTGCCGAAGAATCACCTGAGAAAATCCTCAGCGAGTATTTTGATGCCGCATTGGGATTGATGCCCTATCAAGCCAGAAAACTTGCCTTCGCACTGGGAATGGAAGGCAAAACCGTTCGCTCGGCTGAGAAATTCCTGACCAAAATCTGCAAGTTCTTTGTCGATAACGATTGCAGCATGACGGAAATCAACCCGCTGATTGTGACTGGAGCAGGGGAGTTGGTTGCGCTGGATGCGAAAGTCACTTTCGATGATAACGCACTGTTCCGTCACAAGAATTTTCTCGAATTGCGTGATCTTTCCGAAGAGGACCCTGCCGAAGTGCGGGCACAAAAAGCGGGGCTCAGTTATGTCAATCTGGATGGCAACATCGGTTGCCTGGTCAATGGAGCCGGCTTGGCAATGAGTACGATGGATCTCATCAAATTGCACGGTGGAGAACCGGCCAACTTTCTCGATGTCGGTGGAGGAGCGAGCGTCGAGGCTGTCACCGAGGCGTTTCAGATTATCCTGGCAGACGATAACGTGAAAGCCGTGCTGGTCAATATTTTTGGCGGCATTATGAAATGCGACATCATTGTTGAAGCGCTGATGGAGGCATACGACAAAGTCGGGATCACAGTTCCCCTCGTGGTACGACTGGAGGGAACGAATGTTGAAATCGCACGTGAGATGCTCGAAAAATCGGGAAAAGACATCATCACGGCCACCGATTTGACAGACGCCGCCAAAAAAGTTGTCGGTACATTAGCCGGTTGATAAACGTCGATAAACAAAGAAGCAAAGTCCGCCATGCGGATCGTAAGAGGAACTTTCTACCATATAAAACAAGGGGCCACGCAGGAGACCTGACAGAAAGGTTGTCATGAGGCCCGAGGCATACTTCTCAGGAAAATCTTATGAGTATTCTTGTTGATAAAAACACACGTATCATCACTCAGGGAATTACCGGAAACGCCGGTCTGTTTCATGCCCAGCAGTGCAGAATCTATGCGGAAGAGTGTCAGCCGGGGGAAAACATTCTTGTTGGCGGCGTCACTCCCGGCAAAGGTGGACAGGAAGTCGATGGTTTTCCCGTGTTCAATACCGTCCAGGAAGCGGTGGAGAAAACCGGAGCGAACACCACAATGATTTTTGTTCCGCCACCATTTTGTGCCGATGCGATTCTCGAAGCAGCTGATGCGGGAATTGAGTTGATTATTACCATCACTGAAGGGATTCCCGTGATGGATATGGCGAAGGTCAAGAAGAAACTGGAAGACTACCCATGCCGACTGATTGGCCCCAACTGCCCCGGCGTGATCACGCCCGGCATCGCCAAAATTGGTATCATGCCCGGCTACATTCACACACCGGGAAAAGTCGGTTTGATCAGTAAATCGGGGACCCTCACCTATGAAGCCGCCTGGCAACTCGGCAACCTGGGCATGGGCCAGTCAACTGCGATCGGTATCGGCGGCGATCCCATCATCGGCACCAACTTTATCGATCTGCTCGACATGTTCGAAGATGATCCCGGGACCGAAGCAATTCTGATAATTGGCGAAATCGGTGGCACGGCTGAAATTGATGCGGCCGAGTACATTAAAGAGTACATCACCAAGCCGGTGGGAGCTTTCATCGCCGGAAGAACAGCCCCTCCCGGTAAACGGATGGGGCACGCTGGTGCGATCATCTCGGGAGGCAAAGGAACAACCGACGAAAAAATCGAAGCTCTCGAGGCGGCAGGAGTAACCGTCGCCCAAAGCCCCGCCGACATGGGAGCCGCCGTGAAGCAGGCGATGGAAAAGTAGGCGTCTGGCGTAGGATCATAGACGCCCGTAAAAAGCAAAAGACCGCAAGATCACCACTGGCTGGCAGGTACGCCGTATAACGCGGCAAACGCGGGATGCCCGTCAAACCGGGGAGGCTGTAAAACGCCAAATAGATGGTTGTCGTTTTCGCTCTTTCTAGAACTTCTGTTGGTCGAGCACGGGGAACTTGAACAGTTTCGAGTTGACGTGTTGTTCGATCATGATTTTTTTGATTTTTTCAACAATTTCGGGGTGCTCTTTCGAGACGTCGGTTGTCTCGCCGATATCGGTTTTCAGGTTGTAAAGTTCGATGTTCAGATGCGGGTTTTTCTTGTGTAAAAGTTTTTGCCGAACCCCTTTCCAGTCTCCCATTCGGACGGCCTGTTGTCCTCCGTAGGCAGGGAATTCCCAGTAGAGGAATTCGTGCTTTTTCTGTTTTTCCGGATGTCCCAATAACGTTGGAAGCAGGCTGATTCCATCAATATCCCGCGGTGGTGTTGTGCCGGTAATCTCTGCCAGTGTGGGCATGATATCCCAGTTTGCGGAAACGAGATCGGTTGTTTGACAGGGCGGAATTTTTCCGGGCCAGCGGACAACCATCGGTACGCGAATCCCCCCTTCGTATAAGCTTCCCTTGAATCCTCGTAACGGCCCGGCTGATTCAAAAAAAACTGAATCGGAGCCTCCCAGACGATTGTAGGTTGGCCCGTTATCAGAAGTGAAAAAGACGACCGTATTCTCGTCCAGGTTCAGTTTTTTCAGTAAATCCATCACCTTGCCGACATCCCGATCCATGTGGCTGACCATTGCTGCGTAGCCTGCTCTGGGGTACGGGTGCTTCAGATAGCCCCGATGTTTATGTTCCTGTTCGGGAATCACTCCTTTGTATTGCTTCAGCGAAGATTCAGGCACCTGGATAGAAAGATGCGGAATGGCGAAAGGCAGATACAGAAAGAACGGGCGATTCCGGTTTTTCCGGATAAAGTCCAGTGCCATTTCAGTGAATCGATCCTGCGAGTACGTTTTGCCACTCAAGGTACGATTATTGCCCGGAAAGAACTCTTTGGTATGATTGTTCCAGAGAAACTTCGGGTAATGATTGTGCGCATGCCTTTGGCAGTTGTATCCGTAAAACAGATCAAAACCTTGCCTGTTCGGGTCGCCGGTTGTGCCGAAATGTCCCAGTCCCCATTTACCGATGGCAGCGGTCGCATAATTTTTCTGTTTGAGCATTTCTGCAATTGTCACTTCGGAATCTGGAATCGGGTACTGCCCGGGAAATTCCCAGCCGAATTTATCCTTGAGGTACTGCAGGTCTTTGGGATCCCTGTTGTCACGAATGTAGGCGTGACCGGGGTGTTTTCCTGTCAAAAGGTTGCAGCGTGAGGGGGCACAAACGGCATTGCCGGCATAAAAATCGGTAAAGCGGATGCCCTCTTTGGCCATGCGGTCGATGTAGGGCGTTTTGATCCATTTTTGGCCATAGCATCCCAACTCGTTGTAGCCCAGATCGTCCGCCATGATATAGATGATATTGGGGAGTTGCTCAGCAGCGGCCAGTTTGTTGGCTGAATCAAAACAGAGAAAAAACGCAACGAGAACGGTAATAAAACGAAAAGTGGAGAAAACAGAGCGTGCAGTCATGACGTAAACTCCAGTCGATTCAATGTGGTTGGGCGAAAATTGCTTGAAAGTTGATTGAATAACAGACCCGTTTGGAATGAGGCCCAATTGCGTTCATCTGCCATGTTCATCTATTACGTTTATTACATTCACCGTTGTGCCAATTGAATGGCTTCGTTGAGTTTGATCGTCCCTTCGTACAGGGCACGTCCGATGATGGCTCCAACAAGTCCTGCGTGTTTCTGCTGTAATGCGAGCAGGTTTTCGATATCTTTCGTGGTGGTCACACCTCCCGAGGCGATCACGGGCAACCCGAGATCGGCCAGGTTCGCCATGTCCCGCATGGTCGATTCATCTATTCCCTGCATCATACCATCGTTGGCGATATTTGTATAGATGACCGCTGCAATGGGGAGTCCCGCGAATTGTTCCGCCAGTTCGATGGCAGAGGTTTGGGAAACCTCCAACCAGCCTGCTGTTGCGACCATTGAATTTTTCGCATCCAGCCCCAGCGCAACCCGTTCTGGAGCAGTATTGACGATTTCGCGAAACCAGTCCGGTTGCTTCAGCGCCTGCGTTCCAATAATCGCCCGCTCAATACCGACCTCATCAAGAATGTGCATCACCGTTTCGGTATCGCGAAGCCCCCCGCCGAGTTGGCATGGAATATCGACTGCTTCCACGATTTTACGGATCACCTCACCATTTTGAACAGAGCCGACCCGCGCCCCATCCAGATCGACAAGATGAATGCGGGTGGCTCCCTGTCTCTCCCACTCAAGGGCGACTTCCACAGGATCGTCGTTGAAAATTGTTTCCTGATTATAATCTCCCTGACGCAGTCGAACACAACGTCCTGCTCTCAAGTCGATTGCGGGAATCAGTTCCATTATCTGTCTCCAGTAAAAAAGCTGTCTATTTCAATGAGGAAAAATTCTTCAATAGCTGTAAGCCGTGCTGTTGACTCTTTTCAGGATGGAACTGTGAAGCAAACAGATTTCCCCTGCGAATCATCGCGACAACCTGTTCGCCATGTTCTGTTCTGGCCGCAACGACTTCGGAATCAGATGGCACCACATGATAACTATGCACAAAATAGAACCAGGCGGATTCAGGGATGCCTTCAAACAGCGGGTTGTGTTCCGCTCTGTCTGTCAACTGATTCCATCCCATATGCGGAATTTTCAGGCCGGCATGTTCCTGAAAGCGAACCACTTCGCCGGGAATCACTTTTAGCCCTTCGTATTGACCGTCTTCATAGCTGATATCGAAAAGGAGTTGCAAGCCGAGACAGATCCCGAGAAAAGGGCGATCTTTTTCAATGTGCCGAAGTATCGGTTCAATAAAACCTTGCTGTTCAAGATGCTGTTTGGCATCGCGAAAGGCACCGACTCCCGGTAGCACCATTTTTTTGATATCTGTTATTTCATCGGGAGACCGGCAGATTCTCGCATCAATCCCCAAGTGCTCAAATGCCTTGGCGACAGAACGTAAATTGCCCATTCCATAGTCGATAATATGTATCATTGGGTTTGGTTTAATCGAATCTGCTTTACTTGTATTTTTGTTTGTATCCGGGAACTGTCAGGAATCGTTTTGATTCGTCGTGAGCATTTCAGGTATTTCTGATATCTGACGGCCAATCCCCAACACCCTTTTAATTCATTGACATCTATTTCGCCAGCGATGTTCGTTCAATTGACCGCGACCGGATTGGGTTCCGCTCCAACCGTTCCGTTTCCAGTTTCCCTGATTGGGGTCAATCGTTTCCCCTGAAAAATGATGCAACTGGTCTGCTGATCGCCAGATCGGTTCATCTTCGGGCCAGGGATCAATTCCGACAAGCCATTTGAGTCCCTGAATAACAAACAGGGAAAAGGCGAGCATGATCAGCATCGCAAAAGCAAAAACAAGCAAAAGAGGCCCCGGCATGAAAATACGATCGACGATTAGCCAGAGATGCCTCCAGCCAAACAGAACGAACAGCGTGGCGATCGAGAGATACGGGCCGTAAGGCATCGCCCAGGTGAATTCCTGTCTGGAAAACAGATTGATGATCAAAACGCCGACAAAAACGACCAGGGCAATCACCGGGGCAACGAAAAAAGTCATCACAACCGGTTGCCAGCCGATGAACGAGCCAATCATTGCCATTAAAATGACATCGCCAAAGCCCATCGCTTCGCGTTTGAGAATCAACCCGCCGATGATACGTACCGCCCAGACAATTCCCCCTCCGACAAGAAAGCCGACCGCAGAGACGGAAAAACCGTGCAACACCGGATGATGGATGATCCAGTCGGGAATGGTATTTTGTACGGGCCACCACTGCAAAGCCGGGATGAGAGGAGTCAGGGAGTGCAACAGATTGGGATCCTGAAACCAGACCGGAACCAGAAAGAAACCTATCCCCAGGGTTTGTCCGATAATGCCGACAACCATTGCAGGGAAAGTCACACCATCGGGAATAATCCATAAATCGAAATCGATAAACGTGGCGACAAATAACGTTTCGATCAGAAAAAGGAAATAGAAATATCGACTCCAGAGGAACACGTGCGAAACGCTCTCCCAGTGATAAATTTCCCCGGCCCACAATGGTGAACGCAAACAGTCCGCTTGTACTGCGTTCCAGGATTCCAGCGGTATCATGCAGACAAAGGCCAGCACGAACAGAGATCCGTTGAGCAGTTCGAGCCACGGTTCTCTTGCCAAAATTCTACGGCCAGTGTACGGAGAACGACCGACAAGAGAAGCCGTCCCAACAACAGGCAGGCAGTGGTACCATCGATTAGGTGGATAGATTCCGGGACGCTTTTCGATCGCAAAAACACCTTTCCACGCGGGAATGACTTCGAAATGCCGTGGAAGACGCAGGATCGCACGATTGAGAAAACGCCCGGCGAACAACCCGAGCAGAAAAAGTCCCAGGCAGATGGCTATATAAACTGTCGGATCAGCAATCATCGATTTCCCCAGTCGGACGTGGCAAGTTGCGCGAGAATGTTTTCGACGATCTGTTCGGGCGTTGCGTTGTTGGTATCGATGCGTATGTCGCTGAGGCTCCTGTAAATCGGCTCTCTCTGGTTGAGCAGGGTGACAACTTCCTGTCGAAAATCAAGATTCGTCAGGGCAGGGCGGGTTGCGGCGGTTGCCTGGTCTTTCTGGATGCGTTTCAGTGTTGTTTCGACATCTGCCTGCAGCCAGATTGCAGGCCCTTTTTGCTGAATCAACAATTGTGTTTGAGGATTCAATACCGCCCCGCCTCCGGTCGCGACAACCTGATTCTCTTTTTGGTAAATAGCTTGCAACATTTCCGCTTCGACTTCCCGGAACTGTTTCTCACCCTGTTCGGCAAAAATTTCTGCGATGCTTTGTTGCGTCTGTTGTTCGATTTGTCGATCGGTGTCAACAAACGACATTCCCAGACGCTCGGCCAGCAATGGCCCAACAGAGCTTTTCCCGCTGCCTCGGAATCCGATCAAAGTGATAATCATCGATGTTAATCCGTGGATTGCCATGAATTGCCATGCAAGACGTTGGTCGATCTTTTGAAAAATTGCGTAACAAACTTCGTGGAGTGATGCAGTCAGTATTGATACAGTCAGTAATGATGCAGTAAATGTTGATGCAGCGAATACCGGGGCTGGATCCGATTCGCTTGCGTCTTTTCAGGAATAGACAACAGGAGAAATTGCCTTTCTCAGCGTTTCTCTCATTTCTTCAATCGGAGGATTCTGCCCGGTGAAACATTCGAACTGTGCGGCGGCCTGTTGCACGAACATCTCCAGACCACTGACGACATGACATCCCTTATCCCGGGCCTGTTTAAGCAGCAAGGTATTTTCGGGGTTGTAAATGGTATCGAAAACCAATGCGCGATCCGAGAGCCAATTTTGATCAAAAGGTGTTTCATCCACATTCGGAAACATCCCTACAGGCGTGCAGTTGATAAGAACTTCAGGGCTTTGGGCACCGCGGTTCTCCCAACTGCAGTGGTGGCACCCCAGATGTTGGGCAAGTTCCTTGGTGCGTGCCTTGGTGCGTCCCGCTATTGTCAACATACCGCCTGCCCGAACAACTCCCAGTCCGATCGCGCGGGCGACACCACCCGCACCGAGGATGAGGACTTTTCGATCCTTCATGGTCGCCCCGGGCCAGCCGGCTTTTTGCATGCCCATTCGCAATGTCGTCAACGCGGCTTCGTAATCGGTATTGGCTGCAAACCAGATGCCTCGATGATTGCGGTAAAGTGTATTGGCCGCTCCAATCTGTTCGACCGATTCATCAACATGATCGGCATATTTGATCGACCGTTCCTTATGGGGAATGGTGACACTGTACCCCCCGATACTCAGGCGGCGTAACGCCCGGATCGATTCATCAAAGTGCTGTTCCGAAATACGAAAGGGAAGATAGACAGCATTGATATTTTCCTTGCGGAAGGCGGCATTATGAACTTGTGGGCTGTAACTGTGGCGGATCGGGTCTCCCAGCACGCCGAAAACAGAGGTATTCTGGTCGATCTGATGGTAATGGTACAGATCGACCATTTCGCGAAACGAAAGTTGACCGGGGGCGAGTTCTCGCTCCGAGCTGAAACTGGCGTAACTGAAAGGTGAACCGTATTTGCCACACAATACCCGCGTGAACAGGCCGAATTCCCCCATGCAGAAACCGACTGTCGGAACATCCGCACCAGAAACCAGTTCCAGCATTCGAACCCCATCGGATGGGCTGTTCGCCATGGTAACGATTTTAATGATGTCGGCATCCTGTTCTTTAAGCTGATTGTAGATGCGTTCCAGGTTCTCCGGCGTTTCATCGAAATTATGATAACTGATGATACGGCGGGTTTTTCCATAACGGGGGATTTCGGCAGCGACATCGACTTCCAGATCGACGAACTCGACACCATCTGCAATAGCTGATCGCAACAGCGTTTTTCGTTCTTCCTCAGTTCCCCGCCACTTGCCTCGGTCTTCCGCACGCCGGCAGGTGATGACGGTGGGGGTTGGGCGATCTTCCAACAGCATGGAGATATCCGTGACCCGCTTCAACCAATCCAGTCTCAACTCAACCAGTTGGGCACCGGCTTTTTTCAAAGCGGTATGTTCTGCCCGCATGACCTTCATTCGAGAACGACCAATACTGACACAAATCATTAAAACAACCTGTTTTTATTTCTAGTTCATCTCTAAATTACTGGGTAAGCCGGAAAACAGCGACTCTGCGGAGTATCAAGGACTTAATCGCAGACAGTCACACGCAGTTCCGTCACGGCAAAGTTATCGAGGCGCTCTCAACCCGGGAGTTGTCGATGCAGTTGTCGGCGCAGTAGATTAACGAAATTATGCCAGAAGTTGTACTCCACGGATCAATCGATTGAAAGCGGAAAACAGATCGATCAATCGGCTTTGACGCATCGTTTTTCTGCCCACTGACGAAGTTGCGCCACCTTCTCCCCGCTTAAAATAGCCAGTGGACGGGATTTCTTCATTTCTGCCTCGATATGTCCACTATTCAAGGGGGTTTCTGATTGGTAGGCGGTAAAAAGAGCAGAGATCACTGCCTGTTCCAGTTCTGAACCGCTGAAATCCTTGCTCAATTTGGCCAATCGTGGCAGATCAAATTGGTCAGGTTCCTGTTTCCTGCGGGATAGATGGATGCTCAAAATTTGCTCACGGGCCTGTTCGTCTGGTAAATCGACGAAAAAGACTTCATCGAATCGCCCCTTTCGCATCAATTCCGGGGGCAGGGCGGAAATATCGTTGGCTGTTGCAACAATAAAAATGGGGTGGCGGTGATCCTGCATCCATGAAAGCAATGTTCCGAACATTCGCCTGGAAAGGCCGCCATCTGATGAAGATGCCCCCGCAGAGGCAAAGGCTTTTTCGATTTCGTCGATCCATAATACCACGGGAGCCATCGATTCGGCTTGCCGCAATGCCTGACGTAACTGGCTTTCCGATTCCCCAATAAATTTCTGATACAGTACGCCAGGATCAAGCCTTAACAGAGGCATCCCCCAGTCGGCTGCAACAACTTTTGCACATAAACTTTTGCCACAGCCGGGAACTCCCAACATTAAAACACCACGAGGAGGTTCCAGACCGAATTCTCTGGCCTTTCGGGTGAATCCGCCTCGCCGTTGTTTGAGCCAGGATTTCAGATTCGTCAGTCCACCGATATCCTCGGATGAAAAATCTGCTGCAATCGATTCCAGACAGCCGGCATTACTGAGTAATTGCCGTTTCCCCTCGATAATCTTGGGCAAATCGGCTGCCGACAGATTGTAGTCGTCATAAATGGCCGAGGCCACCACTCGGGCAGCTTCTGCGCAGCTAAGTCCGCGCAGGCTCTGTACCAATTGATCCATCTCTTTATGTTTGAGATTCGCATTGATTTCCACGTAACTTTCCTGTTTGATGCGCTGATACGTTTCCCGAACAACCTGTTCAAGCTCTTCGACATCGGGCCAACCCAATTCGTAACGCACGGTAAACCGGCTGATTTCGTCCGGTAGCGTGGTCGAATCGACCAGTATCAACGTCATTTTATTCTGTTCGCAGATGCCAAGCAGATCTCTTATCAGACGATGAACATGGGCATCCTTGCAATGTGGAGCCAGATCTTTGAATACGAAAATGCCTTTCTCTGGCTCTTTCAACAACAGCTTCAGTACATCAATCGCTGTTGATGTCCTTAAAATTATTTCGGGATTCTGTGAATGGCTGCTTCGATTTTCATATTGCGGTCTTTTGGTTAACCCCTCTGTCAACGACCAGTGAAAAACCGGGCGAGTTATCAGTTCTGAGACTTTCTGCACTAACTCGAGTGCCCGTTGTTCATCAGATGTTTCAATTGAAATAAGCGGGTTTCCCGCTTGAATCATCAATTTCAGTTTTTCTGCCATCAACTCCCCCCTATTCTGAAACTTCAACTCCCGTATTTTTGGGGCATGCGATTGTAACAATTGCCTCGGGAAAGTGGCCAAGTACGCTCTGCCGCAATGTTGCGGCCTGACCGGAATCTTCACATAAACCGAAGATGGTCGGTCCCCATGAAGATTGGGCAATTCCCTGCAGACCGTCTTCACTGAGTAAGTCAAAAACTTTCTTGCCGAATTTCGTCGAAAAAACATCACCTTGAATCGGGGCGAACGATTCTCCCACGATCAGGCCGTACTCCCGTATTGCTGAGGACAATGTGCGGAAGCAGTCCGGCTTTGATTGCATGATGGTCAGTAATTGCTGTAATTGGTCGATCTTTTCAGGGTTCAGCCCGGGAAGATGATGGAACGCTTTGATTTCTTCTTCCCCCGAAATCCCTTTCACTTCTGGCGGCCTGACAAGCAGAAATCTCCAGTGCTCCGGCAGGGAAGCACGAAACCGGCATTCCCCGATTTCTTTTCCCGGTGCAATACCTCGATCGATCAGCATGCCCCCCATGTCAAACCCGTACGTTCCAATACAGGAGCGTTGAGAGCGTTTGAGAATTCGGGCGAGTTGCTGGGTGATCAATTCCGGTTGGTTGAACAATGACCACAACTTCCCGATCGCCAAAGCGAGTTGCGTGCCAGCCCCGAACCCGCAATGAAGAGGAACGGTGCTTTCAACCCGGATTTCCAAAAATCGCCTTTCGCCTTGATGGCTGACACTTCGATCCAGTTTCGTCAAAATGTTTTCGATACGAGGGTAAAATTCTGTCGGAGCATGTATCTGGTTCCCGGATGTCGGAGTTATCGCCGCAGAAATTACGAAACCGGGAGAATCGATCATGAAGCCGATTCCCTGGTGCCGGTAACCGCCCGGTCTGTTGTCGGAGAACAATCCGCAATGCAGACGACTGCCGGTGCGGAGGGTGAAGGAGGATGCCATGCACTTCACGATTCGTCCTCACGATAAGCCGAAATGAAATTCGTGAGTAACCCAAAAGCCTCGCATTCCCGGTCACCGCCGGTTTTTTCGATAATGGTCCGGAACCGCTCCAATTCCTGCTGAAGAAAATCTTTCTCCAGCAGATGCAATCGTGTGGCCAAAATCGCTGTTTCGATAATCGCATTTTTGGCACGATTGAAACCGAGAAAGCACCCTCTTCCGCCCTGGTGCAGCACTTCCGCTTCGAGTTCTGCTCTGATTGAGTCGGTGTTACAGGAAACAATTCGGAATTCGTGCCACTGACAGGCATTGCTGATGATCTTTCCCTCGATGGTTTTGGCAGGTGTCAGTGGCAGTTCCTCTCCGGTCAGTTGTTTGGTGATGGCTCGGGCAAAAAGCAGAACGTCATCGCTGAGATGAAAAACGCCCTGTTTTGTCGCGAGCAGGTTTCGACAGGTTTGTGAATCCTGAAATGGGCGGAAGAGGAATCTCCTGATTTCAGTTTTATGCTCCAATTCTTCATTCCTCAATTCATCATGCCCCAGTTCGACAATCGGCCCCATCGGAGCGATATTGATACTCCCATCGCGGTTCAGGGTTGTGACAATTCCCTCCAATATAAACGGCAACGAAATCTCTCCTGTAAAAGACAACCGTTTGATTTCCTGGCTGGATCGATCATAATCAATTTCCAGACAGATTGTGAGCAAACAAAGAACTATCAGTTGTGAAAACCTGTTCTGGCATGTTATGTTCAAAATCGTAACGCAACTACTTATCCATGTTGCCAGGCTGTTTATAGCGTTGCCAAGTTGTCTACGGCGGCAGGTGCAAGTCTGTTCCATCCTACAAACCAAGGAAATTCCATCATGTATCGCTTTTTTTGCTTCTGGTCCGTGACAGCCGCCCTGTTTGTCTCGGGCAACTTGTTTGTTACGGGGAATCCGTCACATTCTGTGATCGCAGGAGAGAAAC
>JALTOP010000193.1:18787-19420 GCA_027000105.1 Planctomycetaceae bacterium
AAACTGAATTCCCCTCCTCCGGGCTTCACCGCTTTGTTTAACGGGAAAAACCTGGATGGATGGAAGGGATTGGTAGGAAACCCGAAAACACGGGCGAAAATGTCAGCCGAGGAACTGGCCAAAGCCCAGAAGGAAGCCGACGCCAACATGCGTCAGCACTGGAAAGTTGTGGATGGCGTTCTGGTCTTTGATGGCAAGGGAAAAAACCTCTGCACCAAAAAAATGTACGGGAACTTCGAATTGTATGTCGATTGGAAAATAAAACCGAGGGGAGACAGTGGCATCTATCTTCGCGGTTCTCCCCAGGTGCAAATTTGGGATCCCTCTCTGAACAAGCAGAATGCTGTTGGATCGGGCGGTTTATACAACAACCAGAAGAATCCAAACAAGCCGCTTGTCCTGGCGGACAACCCTGTTGGGCAGTGGAATACTTTTTACATCAAAATGATTGGCGATCGCGTCACCGTCAAACTGAATGGGAAACTCGTTGTTGATAACACGGTTTTCGAAAACTACTGGGAACGCGACAAACCGATCTATCCCAAGGAATCGATCGAGTTGCAAAATCACGGAAACACTCTTTATTTCCGTAACATTTACGTAAAAGAGCTTCCGTAATTTTCCCTGTTTGAT
>JALTOP010000194.1 GCA_027000105.1 Planctomycetaceae bacterium
ATACAAGAAGGTGGAAGACCTGCTTGCGGCGATCTACCAACAGGAATACTCCTGAATCTGCCGATTCGAATCGCAACAGTTGGCACGATAGCGCAAATCGTCGGGATTGCCACAAATTTCATGAATGAAAAAGGGAGCCCCTCTTTTTTCGCCTGAATTTCATCAACCGGGCACACAAAACAGGGGACGTCGCATAAAAAACAGCCGATGGGTTAAACGGGCTGTTGCCGTCTTTGGGCCGATGATCTGGGCTGTTTCATTATTGGGGCTGTTACCTCGTCACGCCGCAGGCTGCAACGGGAACGTCACGTTTGGGGCATTCCGTAAGTGAAAAGACTGCATCGCGTTCGACATCATTCAGAAGCTTGGCAGTTACCCACTCCTTCACCACTCCCGGCTGTTTTGTTGCCCATTCCATTAGATGCGAACTGTTCTTCATGGCCTGGAAGTTATGGCTTGAAGTGGCATGAATCGCATCACCGGTCTGTTTCGTTCCATCGGGGCATTTACAAGGCATTTAATATGACTCGTTCCATTCGTATTGACGACAAACATTCCCTCCAAGAAACGGCCAGAGTCGCCTTGAAACACGTCCTGCCAGGTTTGGCCGGTGAGGTACGCTGTACGTTCAACAAAAAACACCAGGCCTGCCTGAGCGGCATCGTTTCCAGCTATTACGAAAAGCAGGTCGCTCAAGAAGTACTGATGAGAATACCTGAAATCGATTCCATACTGAACGAATTGAAGGTCTCCCGGAATTAACAGAGCGGGGCCATTTCCTTGCCCCGTCCTCAATCAACTCACATCTTTCGACGCATCTCTTCCCCCCGCTTGTCGAACTTCCCCTCCCCTGTCGTATCTTGTTTAATAACAACGAGATATAGCTCCATTCTTTTTGATGACCATGCGTTTGGGCCGATCGCCTTCCCTCTTTTTTCATTTTTTTCTGTTTTCCCTTCAAGATTTATGCTTGTGCAGCGAATAGCTCAATGTCCCGGCTGTTTCAGACATTCAGCGGGAACGCATTATGTCCAGGGGAGAGAAGATGAAAAAATCATGTTGTTGGGAAAAAATGTGTCAGAAATTTCCTCGTACAGGAGGCCGATCGATGTTCATGTTCAAAAAGTTGATAGTTGGTGGGTTGTTGGTAGCGGGAGTGGGAACATTTCTTTTCGGACGAAATGCACTGTCCTACCTCAAAACATGTGGCAGGGAGATTCGCCAAACGGTGAAAAGTCAGGTGCCAATCGAATTTGAGGTTAAACACGCTGAACAGTTGGTGGAAGATCTCGTTCCGGAAATTCGTCAGGCGATGCATGTGATTGCCGAGCAGCAGGTCGAACTGGAAGCACTCGAACAGGCAGTGAGCAATCGGGAAAAAGGAATTGAAAAGCAGAAAGAAGCTATTCTTGCCCTGCGGGAAAAACTGGAAGGGGACGGAACGAAATACGTGATCGCGGGGCGTTCCTACTCTGAGCAGCAGATCGAAAAAGATTTGGCGACCCGCTTCCGTCGCTTCAAGTTGGCAGAAGAAACACTCCAGCGGGAACGGGAGATTTTACAGGCGCGGCAATCTTCATTACAGGCGAATGAAGAACATCTCGCGACGCTGATTTCAACCAAGAAAGATCTGGAAGCCCAACTCGCCCAGCTTGATGCCCGCATGCGTGCGATCCAGGCAGCGGAAGCGGCCAGCGATGTCCGACAGCTTGACGATAGTGCCCTGAATCGCGCCAAGTCGCTGATTTCAGAATTGAATAAACAGCTCGATATCAAGGAACGCCTGCTCAATTCGAGCACGCAGGTGACAGGTTCCATTCCTGTTGAACGTGAACTCGAACCGCAGGTCAGTGTGACCGAAGAAATCGACAATTACTTCAAAAAGGAACTGGCGGATCAACCCCTGTAAGTTTCCTTCTGCAGAAGCAGATGCGCATCGCGCGTCTGTTTCTGTTTTTTGTTGGAGATTTCGCAAAGTGGCACAATCCCAAAGAAAATGAGGAGAATCGAGTACGGTGCAACGCGCCAAATGCAGCAAATGGGGGATGAATAAACAAGGCCCGTCAACGGTGCGTCGGAACACACTCTGCATCTGCACGACACAGGATGCGACTGAATTGTTATCATTCAGCGTGCCAATAGAAAGACCTGTCGAAACCTGCGCACATTTTTGAAAATCCTGTTTTGGTGATGGCGGTCGGAACAGACCAGCCGAGCCGGGATGTTTTTCATGAACCTGATTGAAAATCTTGCGTTACTACAGGAGGAACAGATGTTGCAACCGCCAGGAGTAATCCTGCGAATTGACCGCGTCGGTTCTTTCCGGTTGATTCTGGCAGATCAGGTTATTTTGGGAGGGCCGAGTTCACGTGAAGAGAATGTGATCAGGATCATGGCTCCCCTTTCCTCCCGGCATGCCTGTATCCGCAGGAATACGAATGGATATTCGATCAAACCGCTTCGGGGGGCTGTTGAAATGAGGGCAAATTCAGACCAGAAAAATGCAAATCAAAAAAAAGAAGCACGATTGCTGCTCGGAGAAACCTGTTTCGGGAACAACGCACAGGCAATGCTGACCTCTGAAATTGGGGTGAGACTTGAAATCGTTTCGCCTTTATCGCAGTCGGCGAGATTGATCGTCACGCCGGAGCGTCGGTTGGATCAGGGATTGGATGGGCTCGTGCTGATGGAGAAGATGATTCTGTTGGGGCCAGGGGGGAAAATACACATTCCTTGCGAACATTGGGAGCAGGCCGGAGCGTTGATCTTTCGGGATGGTTCGTTCCGGTTCTGTGCGCCGGTCGGCTTGGGAAGCCTCGGCAAAAATGAAACGGGAGAGACAATCGATGAGCCGATCAATTTGAATCAACATTACTGTTTTGATGAAATCGGGTTCTATCTGGAAGCATGACTGGCGGGTATAATGAACCGATTGCTTGAGTACATTCATTAAAAAACAGATTGAACAGAATCTTGCGAAAGCAGGGGCCAGGTTATGAAGTTCACATTTTCCGCAGGTGACAGACCGTTTGAAGGGTACACCATCAAACGGGCGATCCACCGGGGTGGGTTTGGCGAAGTCTATTACGCCCAGACTGACGCCGGGAAGGAAGTTGCGCTCAAACTTCTGCATGATAATATGGAGGTCGAACTGCGAGGCGTGGCCCAATGCCTGAACTTGAAACACCCGAATCTGGTCACGATTTTCGATGTCAAAACCGACAACGATGGTGACCACTGGATCGTGATGGAATATATCGCGGGCGGAACGCTGGCCGATATGATCGCGGATCATCCTGAAGGGTTGCCTCATGAACAATGCGCAGAGATCTTTCAGCAGTGCAGCGAAGGGCTCGCTTTTCTGCATGATCGCGGGTTGGTGCATCGCGATTTGAAGCCAGCCAACATTTTCACTGAAGAAGGTATGCTGAAAATCGGGGATGTCGGTCTGACAAAATTCATCAGCCAGACACACCGCAGTGCCCACACACAGTCGGTCGGCACGGTTTACTACATGGCTCCCGAAGTGGCCAAGGGGAAATATGGCAAGGGTGTCGATATTTACGCGATGGGAGTGATTGCCTATGAAATGCTCACGGGCCATGTGCCGTTCAACGGGGAATCGACCGGCGAGATTCTGATGAAACATCTCACCGAACAGCCGGATCTGTCGCCATTCGAAAAACCGGTTGCCCAGGTGCTTGCGCGCTCTTTGGAAAAAGATGAACAGAATCGTTTCGATTCGATCCGGGCATTCGAGCAAGCCTTTACCGCGGCGTTATCGGGAAAGGCTGCCTCTATTCCTGTTGAACCGATTCCTGTTGAAGTGGTCGATAAAGTTGAAACGGTTGAGCCTGTCTCGGTTTTTGTCAATGAAATTGACGATGATGGCGTGCATGTGGCGACACGTGCTTCGCAAAAATCGAAAAAAGCCGAGCCTGTAAAGGAAGAAGCAACATCTCATGCGCAAACACCCGAGAGTGCAAAACGGGCAGAGAATTATGTCGCAACATCTCCGCCGTTAATCACACAGGAACGGTTTGAAGCGTGGTGGTGGGTGCCTGCCTTGGTGGGAGCAACATTTCTTCTGACAAAAAGTCTGTTCGCATCGGTGCTGTTCAGCGGTTTGATCGTGGGGAGTGTCCACTGTTTTCGCCGCTCCTGCCAATTTGTGAAACAGAGTATCACGCCGCCACCTCAAGCAGTTCAGGCAAAGGCGAAAGTGAAAGAACTGATCAGTTCGTTTTGTCCCATCAAACCGGTGCGAACGGGGCGATTGTTGACGATCGACATGTTGCGCAGCATCGCGTTGACGCCAATCATTGTGGTGCTACTGGCTGGCAGCATCCTGTTTATCTCGCAGGAATTTTTCTCCTCCGTCTCGGTGCCTGATCACCTGGATCCGATCCAATTCGCTTTCTTTGTCGTTTCTTCCACCTTTCTGGTTTGGGTGGTTATCGTTATGAACCGCCTGTTTTACACCAAAAAGAAGAAGCGACGGAACTCCCGCTTGCGAAACGGTTTGATCGGCATATTGTGCGGGGCGGCTGTTTACGGGATGAGCGACTGGCTGATGGTCGAATACCCGCAACAACTTTTCCCAATGGGGAGTTCGGGCATCATTTCGAAAATTGGTCGCTACCCTTTGGTGGAAGCCAGGCAGATTCAACCACAAAGCAGACTGTTTGGACAGGATGAAACGGCACAACAGACGGAAACAGGAATAATCCATGTCCGTGCCGCCTCGCCTGAAAAGAGCGATGTCGAAATGGAACCAACTGAAGCCGCAGACTCCGGTGACAACTACGAACATCGGGCTTCTTATGTAATAAAAAGACCGAAGCCTTTCTGGTCGCCGACGTTAGCTGGCTATGCGGTCTTTTTTGGTTCGCTATTCGCCTGGCGAGCGTGGTGGCCGTTGGGAGATGTTTACCGTAAACACCGTTTCCGTCTCGGCTCGGTCGGGTTTACCGTTTTGGGAGCGTACGTCATCTGTTGCATTTTCACCTTCCCGACTGTTTGGGCTATCACCTGGGCCGCCACAATCACCGCGGCAGTACAACTTGCTTCGCCATGTGAAGAAGTTGAATAGAAAGAGGGTACACAAGCAAATGGAATCGTTATTTTATGCGGCAACCATCATTGTTATGGTCTGTCTGGCCCTCGTCCTTATTATGGCCATAGTCGGACTTGGTATGCTGATAGGAAAAAAAGACAGAAACTTCGCTCTGATGATCCTACTCTGTCTGCCCGTCGTGGCGGCTTTTATCTTTTTTCGTCTTCAGACAGAAAATCATCACTCTTACGTAAGCGTTGTTGAACAGGCTGAAGAAAAGCATTCGATCGCTCAGGCAGAAGCGGAAACCGCCAGGCAAACAGCAATCCGGACGCATATCGAACTACTGGAAAAGCAACTTGAAGCTGAACGGGAAGCAGTTGAACGGGAAGCAGTAAGCGAACCGTCTGAAGCAGACCAGAAATCCGGGAAGCCAAAACCGTCACCTGGTGAGGCGGCCGTTGCTGAAAAAGAAAAAAGGTCGGCAAACGCACAACTGGAGAAAACAGAAAAGCTGCTCGAAAAAGCAAAGCAGGAATTACAACAGGAGAAAGAGAAAGCTCGGCAACGTCCCCAATGGTTAAGTCAACATCCGGTGATTGAAAAGAAAAACTGGCAAAAATATCTGGCTCACCCGGAGACCATTCCTGATCAATTCATTATCAGCAGTGGGAGGTTCACCACCGTCAAGGAAGCACAAAGCAATGCCAACCGATTGGCGAAGGTGACAATCAGCGCAAAATTGAAAGCTTTGACAGGCCAGCAGGGAGTGCATTACGATGAAGCGTGGTATCAATCGACTCTCTTGAGAACGTATGACGAAGCGTTGCAGGTCAAAATTTTGAACGGTTCCCCGACAACGATGCATCGCGAACATTTGCTGGTCAAAATCAGTCCTGAACACATCACGGCGTTGTTACCAGCGTTACGGGAAACGATTGTCGAAAAAAGAATTTACACCGCCGCGGGCGGGATTGCTGGCGTGATGCTGATGAGCGGCCTGTTGAGTGTCGTTCTGTCGCGAGGAAAAGAATAATCGAGAACAGAGACCTGAAACAGAACACTATCTGGAAGTTGTTATATGATGATCGTCGAAAGAGGCTACATTGTTGGCTGGTGGACACTGGCATTGATTAACGCGGGCATTGCGCAGGGAAAAAACCGAAGTGGTCTGAACTGGTTCATCATATCGATCTTCCTCGGCCCGATCGCAACACTGATTCTGGTTATTCTGGACAAGCAGCCCATATAAGGATTGTGACCCCGTAAAGATTGCGATCTCGCCTTTGAAGCGGCCCTTCACATAAAAGCGGAGGCATAAAAGCGGAGCCAGATCCGGCCCCTCCCAAACGCATCACGCCCTCATGCCCCGTTTGATTCGATATTCGGGCTTGACGATCGACTCGTCCGTTCAATGGAAACGCTATCGGGGAATAAGCGTCGTTCATGCCGGATATGATTGGTGCAGCATTCGAGAAAAATGCCTTGAGAGTAACGGAAAGAAGCGGACAGTCATTCTGCCCGCTTCTTCGGTGTTGCAGTTATTGCCAAACGAAACTCGCCGCATGATCTGCGGAAACTTCGCCGCTTGAAAGGATTAGGCTGCTTTGCCCGTCACAAAGGAAAGCAGTTCCGGAGCCGGTTCCTTACAGGCTTCCATGAAGGACTCGATCACCTGCATATCGAGGGCCGAAGCCGATTCATTTTCAGGATGAAACTGGACACCCAGGCAATACCAGTCATCATCGATCGTTTCATAGGCTTCAATGACGCCATCGGGAGTTGTCGCCCCGACTTTGAATGGCGGAGCAAGCTGATCAATTGCCATGTGATGATCGCTGTTCACACGAATTTCGCCCGGCCCGTAAATTTCATCCATCCGCGTACCGGGAACGATATCCAACACGTGCCTTAATGTACTTTCGACACTATCACGATGTTGCAGGGCACGCGGGTACGCTTCCAACAGGTCAGCGTGAAGTGTCCCGCCACAAATCACGTTCATCAGTTGCATTCCCGCTCCGATGGCCAGAACCGGAATCTTCAAATCATAGGCCATCTTCGCAAGCCGACGGTCAAATTCTTCACGGCGTTGGGGCATGACGCGTGTCGCCGGATGCGCTTCGATTCCCATCTGTTTCGGGTCATAATCGAGTTTGCAACCACCAATCACAATCCCGTCAACCAGATTGAGGAACTGTTTCAAGTCATTATCATCCGCATAGGGAGGGCAGATAATTGGAATCCCACCTCCTGCAGAAATCGTGTCGTAATAACCGGCATTGATCCAGCTCAACGCAACTGTCTCGTTACGGGCTGGGCGAAAATCACAATTGATACCGATAATCGGCTTCCCTGTCATCCTGAAACTCTCCTTCCTTGAATTGTTTAAAACGGACAATTCTCTATCAGAAAATGCCTGATCCACGCAGCATTCCAATGCGAGAATTGTTGACGCAATTCCGGTTTGAATATCGGACAATCGGCAGCTCAATTTTTCTGGACAAACAGAGGCTGTTTGGAAAAATCGATGGAACAGCAGAGAAGAATTGCCAGACAAACCGGAGTCGATCCCGTGCAGAGATCGCAGATGTCATCAGCAGACGCAAGCCGAACCGGTTCCACATGCCCGCAGGCAAAGCAGGGAGGGAGTTTTGAAACGTGTGACCGATTCCGTCCAGTCGCATCGAGTGGCCCTTGTCATCCATGACATCAATCAACTTCGCAGAACAACCGCCTCACAAGCGATTCAAGTCAAGATCAATCCCGCGAAGATCGGCAGTTTTATAAAGCTGAAGCCCGCCTGTAAAGCAATTCGCCCATTTTGTGAAAAATTTACACTCCAACCACTAGATATGGTACCTCAAGCATTCTAGCGGACACATGCCTCGATGAGATCAGCCCGTCCGGTCATCTCTCTGTTGCGAGAAAAGGGCCTGAAATGCCTGTTTTGCGGAGATCACCTTCAACGCGATCCCCGAACCAACCAGTACAACAACAAACCCGAAAGAATCGTCAGCAGACCGAAGCCGACTTCCCACGGTGAGCGACTGGCGGCCAGACCGGCAACAGCAAGCGTACTGAAAACGTACACAAAAGCAGCAGGTCGAATCCACCTGGACTGTCCCACCCGCGACCGCAGCCAGAACAGGCTGGAGACAGTCAAGGCAGATGAAAGCGACAGTGTGAACCCCAAATAGGAAAGCAGCTGTTTCAGTGTGGAAACATAGATCACAATAATGGCAAGTACAGCCTGCATGAGAATGGCACGACGAGGGGCGTTTTCCTGAAAGCGAAGCCAGCGGGGCATCAGACCATCTTCCGCCATTTTCGCATACACACGCGGCCCTGTCATAATCATTACCGAGACCGATGTGAACAGCGAAACAATCACCGTCCAGCGAATCAGTTCGGCCAGCCAGTTTCCGCCAACCGTGCGGGCTGCGATCACGGCTACCTGTTCCTGGCCCGCAATCTGTACCCGAGTCGGAGCAAGCAGGAACACAAAATTCAATGCGAGATAGAAAAGACAGACCAGCGCCGTTCCTGCCAACAGCGATCGGGGCACGTTCCGTTCGGTCTGCTCTATTTCCGATGCCACATAAACGGAGGCATTGAAACCGCAATAACTCAAGGATATCCAAACCAGAGACATGCAAAACGCGGACAACGAAAAAACGTGTGTGATCGGTTCTGCCTGCCGGGAAAGGCCTGGCCAGTGCGCAGGATAATTCCAGATGGCGACAGACAAAAAGATAAACAGCAGTAAAAATTTCGCGAGTACCATCGCGTTCTGAACCAGAGCACCGCCACGGACATGAAACAGATGCATCATAGTTGCCAGAAGAACTGCCATCATGGCGACACTTCCTGCCGGCAAGGGAAAATCTTTTCCTGACAGTCCCGAATACGATTCCAAGGCCGTTGCAGCGAAGGCAATCGCACCGGTGAACCCTGCCAGAAGTGAAACGCATCCTGCCAAAAAACCTGCCGCAGGATGAATCGTGCGGGATAAAAAGAGGTATTCCCCGCCCGATTCCTGAAATAATCGAGCCAATTCTCCGTAGCCGATCGCGCCACAAACCGCAATCAGACCAGCCGTCATCCAGGCCAGAAGCACAACAGATGGTTCTCCCAAATCCGCCAACGCATATCCGGAAGTCGTGAACACTCCCGCGCCAACCATACTTGAAACGACGATACCGGTCGCACTGACCAAACCGAGCTTCTTGCGAGCAGAAGGCGGCCGCTTCATTCTGACGGCTTTCGGAATATCAACACATAATTCTCCCGAATCCCCCGAACTTTTTTCTCTTTGACGAACTCAAAACCAGCCTGCAATACTTCTTTTTTTACGGTCTGCTTGTCCGCCCGGACGTGTTTCATAATCCATTCGGGAGTTACACCGGGAATCTTTTCAAAGTCGACCACAATGAACTCTCCTCCCGGCTTCAGGGCAAACAGGATTGATTTCAAAGTTTTTTGAGGGTATTCAAAATGGTGATAGACGTCACACGTAAAAGCGACATCAACCGACCGGTAAGGCAGACGGACGGAATCCTGATCGCACAACACAGGAATGATCTGTTTCCGATCCTCTGAAACATCCCGTAACCGTTTCAAAAAAGGAACTGAAATTTCAACCGCGTAAACGCAACCTTTGCGGCCAACCTGATCAGCGAAGACAGTGATGAACAAACCGGTTCCCGCACCAATATCGGCGACATGCATCCCCGGTTTCAGGTCAAGGGCATCGAGCAGGTTACTGCGAGCCGAGAAAACTTCGCGACTTTCTCCTTCAAACAGTTTTACCCATTTTTCGATTTTCAGATTGGGGTCCAGAAATTTATCGTTAATACCCGGCCGAACAGAATCGGAGGGCGGACGAAACCTGGCGACAAAAATATCCTGCCCATGTTTTTCTGCCAGTTTTGCTTCGAGTCTGATCGCTCCGAAACGGCCTTCAGAACGGAACCCGCCGCCATAGATGATGTTGCCGACCGCGTCACAGGCAACATCCTCATTTATCTCGTGATCTGCTCCACCATTGCTCACAAGCCAAAGCAGCTTGCCTTTCGAATCGTAACAGGTGACAAACCCTTCCCGTTTCTCATCCGGCCCGTGGGGGATTGTGAATCCATCACCAAAATCACCTTTGTCGGTTACAAAACCGGTAACCAGAACATTCCCTTTTTTGTCGATTCCGATCCCCAATGCGAGGTCCCAACCGCTACCGCCTCCGCTTTTGAGCCAGTCAATTTTTCCTTCCCGATTCACATGGGCAACGAGCACATCTTTATCGCCTGTACTTTCAATCGTGTTCTGACCGGCTTTGATGGTTCCTTTATAACCGCCACAAATGTAGCAGCCGCCGCTTTCTTCATCGGGAATAACTCCTGTAACGTGCCCTTCGGCTCCCTTTCCGAATCGCAGCACTTGCAGCAGCTTGCCATCTTTACCCGCTATTTTCGCGACAAGCAGCGAACCTGCATCATCATGACCGAGAGGCTGTCCGTCGTAGGAAGCATTTTTCGAGGCGTGCCCGCAAATCCAGATATCTCCCGAACGGTCGACGGCAACATCTTCCGCTCCCGCTGCAGTGGGTGCTCCACCTGCTTTGGCCCAGATCAGTTTGCCGCTCTCGCTGTAACGGGCAACAAACAGGCGGGGGGCTTTCTCCTGTTTCTCCAGAATATTCTCCCCCAATCGGGCCGGTCCAACCATTCGACCAGCTACAACACAACCACCGCCGGGCATTAAATCCAGACCGTGACCGTAATCGTAACCGGGGCCGCCACCGGTATGAATCCAACGCTCATTTCCTTCCTGATCAAAACTGGCAGTGAATGCATCGTAATCACCCCGGTTGGCAACTTTCGTTTTGGCGAACTCAAGTTCACTACTTTGAAAATGCCCTGTAACAAAAACATTCCCGCTACTGTCGGCATCGATCCCGTAACCTCGTTCGATTGCTTCCCCACCAATCTGTCTGGCCCAGATGACGGTTCCCTCTGAATCGATTTTGGCAACAAAGCAATCAGCCTGCCCCCGGCTGATCAATTTCACCTTGCCAAAATCTGCCTCGCCCGCAAATTGTCCGGTGATATAAATGTAGCCATCTTCCCCGAAAGCAAGACTGCGAACTTTTTCTCCGTTCAAGTCGCTTCCCGCTCGAATGGCCCATAGAAATGAAGCGGGCTTCGTTTCCTGTTTCTGTGGCGATATTTTCTGTGGCGATATTTTCTGTTGTGACAGGCCGATATTGGGTATCGAGAAACAGAGAACTATTGCCATCAGAAATCTGTTCAATATCGGCAGTCGTTTAGCAAAGGCGTTCATTGGCTGTTACGGTTCCTGTCGGGTTAATGCGGGTTATTGTTAGCGGAAAGGGAGGTTCCCGGTGGTAACAACAGGGATTGTACTTTTCCGACGGTCGCGGCGAAACTGTCCCGGGATAACTGCTGGCATCGCCGATGCGTTTGAATTACAAATCGACTCTCATCCAGTACAAGCGCTGGCGATCACCGGTTTTGTAAACGTGTTCGAGCATGTGACCGATGTTCTGCTCCGGGAAATCGTTGTAGACCGTACGACTTTTCCAACGGACCTTCAGACGTTCATCGAAGCTGATCACTTCCGGATTCAGCCAAAGCGTGACATGTCTGGAGGCGGATTTAATGTAAAGGATGTTTCCTGCATTCGCTTTTTTCCCTTCAATGGGCAAAGGACTGGGGGGCAAAACGGTTCCGTTACGCAACAGACGCGGCTTGCTGAGCGAATCAGGAAGGCCGGTAGATTCAATCCAGTAGAAACGGTTGTCGCTGGGGCGCATCGTTTTCATTTTGAATTCCCGTGGAATCGCTCCACGCCGATGATGCTTCATCCATTCCAGAATATTGGGAAGTTCCTCGTAATACGATTCGTGTCCCCGCTGCTTGTATTCCGTCAGAACAAGATCCTGGCGGTACTTCATCATGCGGGTTAAAACGCCGGAATTGTGCTGGAAAGACTCGCCATCCAGTTCGCCCAGAACGACATAAAAGGGGAGTTCCTTGCAGTTTTCCCAATAATGCCTGCAATAATCGTTGATTCTTCCTGCGATGACAACTGCCCCTGCAAACAGATCCGGATGAGCCATCCCGATATCGAACACGGCATCGCCGCCGAGACCATGCCCAACCAGATAGATACGGTCGGAATCAACAAAAACGCGTTTTCGTGCATCGCGGATCGCATCAACAACCCGGCGATGTGATTCGGCAGAACCGATTCCCTTGTCACCGCCCTCATCCATGTACTCCGGAGCAATAACAATAAAACCATTTCGGTGGGCAGGCCCCGCAATGTCCGAACCGGCCCACCAGGTCAATTCCTTCTCCGGTTGCATTCCTCCCGCATGTAACGCCACAACCAGAGGATAAACATGATCCGAAGAATATTCGGCAGGCAAAATCGCCTGATATTCAGTCGAGGGAGATTCCATCGTCTGCAGGGATATCGGCACGCCCACAGTAGCTGAAGACGTTTCCCAAACGGGTTCCATATGCCTGATCAGGGCGGCAATGACCGACGGACTGACGCTCTCGATTCTTTTCAATTCCTCAACAATAGTCTGCTGATCGATCGGATCATCCCCGCGCAGATAATCGAGAACGCGATCATGAGCGTCCCAATAGTGGATGGTCGTCTCGGCATCCGTCTCCGCCATCGCCGGCCCGACAACCCAGGCGGAATAGGCCAGTGAAAGTTTTTCGGCGGCTGTCAGAAAATCGTCCTGAACGTTCTGCAAAAACGGTCTGAGCCGCGCAAGGTTATGCCGGGAAAGACGGCTGCTTACCACCGATCGCATATCCTTGAAGCGATTCAACAGCTTTTCCCGTTTCACTTCTGCCTGTAAACTCGCCAGGGACGATTTCACCAGTTCAATCTGTTCAAGCGCCTGCTCGTGCTCCCGAATGATGCGATCAACTTCCTGCAAACTCGCCTGATTGATGTCCTGGCGGGGAAATTTGTTCTTGGCAGAATCATACACCAGATTGTATTGCCCGGCCTTTAACCGCCGTTTGAATTCATTGATCGCCTGCGTCGCCTGCAACTGGCGAATGACCAGCCGCAATTCTTCAACTTTGGCTTTCAGATCTGCAAAATCAGCCGAGATTCTGCGAAGTTCCGTCTGGGCTTCCCGATAGTTTTGGCAGTCGATAAAAAACCGGACAACAGCAAGGCGATCCTCTTGACTGTTTTCGTCGATCGTATGCGAGATCGTTTTTCTCAGCACCTCGGCAGGAATGGTTTTGGTATCGACCGCATAAACCCAGTTGTATTTTCTTGCAGTCAGTTCAACATAGTCCGGCCGGATTTTCGAAATCTCCTGCACGAACTCCAGAACTTTCCCCGCCCCCTGTAACTTCACCGTCCGCCTTCCAAATTCGGAAAAAGGACTGACATGCAGAAAGCCCCCAATCGTCCCAAACCCCTGACCGTGGCGAACAGGCGGTAAATCAATCACAAACTCCTCGACATAAGGATCATCCAGCGTAATTTCTGTCACCGTTCTGGAAGACTGCGAAAAGTAGTACCGCTGTGGCCCGGCATCGACCATCGTAAAGGGATAACCGGATACCGGCCCTTGACTCTTCTGCCGAATCTGCTCCAGTGTCAATCCTTTCACCGGTGTCGGCTTCCCAACAAAATGAATCCGGTATCCACTGACCATCAACACTTCTCCTGCCCGTACAAAACAGGCAAAAGAAAACAGAAGAAGCAGACTGGTCAGAAAGGTTGTCAGGCGTTGCGGCCGCATACAGTTACTCCATCATGTCCATCAAACCGAATCGTATCGACACGCAAAAAGTCAAAAAGCCGTTACTGCCTCGAACGGCGGGACTCATGCAGACTACCGAAACAAAAACATAACCTCAACCTCATTGTAAAAGTGATTATCATTGATAATTCGTTCAGATTGCAAACAAACTGTCGACAGCAAATCGATTATCTCTAACAAACAAGGCGATAGAATCGTTAGTACACATGTCAGTCAATTCATTTGAATTGATTTGACTGGTTGGGACGGGAAATCGGGCTACGGCGTAAAAAAAGTTGAAAATCAGCGAAAAAAAGAGGCCAACGCTTGCCATGAAAATGGCGTATTGTGAGTATCATACGCTATTCTGTACTTTTTCTACAGACGTTCTGCGCAAAAAATGTGCGGATGTCGATCCGATTTCTACTTTATTCACGCAGGTTTTTTGTCATGGCTCTACCTCAGTCGATTTTTCTTCTGGCTCAGCAACCGATTCCTGGGGGAGGGGCTATTCATTTTGCCCCTTGGCAGTTCTATTTGTGTGCGGCACTGACTCTGTTCGGTCTGTTTCTGTTATTCGCGATTAACTGGTTCACCAAAACGGGCGTCCTTGCACGGGCCACCTGTAAGGAATCGATTCGTCAGCCGATGTTCTTTTCCTTGATGGGGGTTTCAATTCTCATCATGCTGGTCAACACCTGGGTTCCCTTTTTCTCCATGGGGGAAGATACCAAGATGTTTCTTGATTGCGGGTTGGCGACCATTCTCATTTGCAGCATTTTGCTTGCCATCTGGACTTCGAGCATGAGCATTGCAGATGAGATTGAAGGAAAAACCGCCATGACACTGCTGAGCAAACCGCTCACCCGCAGACAGTTCATTGTGGGCAAATACCTGGGACTGTTGCAGGGAATTGTCATCTTCATGTTGCCGCTCATTGTCGTGTTCTGCTTCCTGACTTACTACAAAGTCGGCTACGACATGAAAGAAGCAGGCAAGCCAGCACTTGACGCGTTCGTCTGGATCGACATGAGCGGAGGAACCAAACAGTATCTCTGGTTTGAACCGACCCGCCTGGCTACCGTTCTGCAGATTCTCCCAGGACTGCTGTTGATTTTCCTGGAGGTTGCCGTTCTGGCGTCAATCAGTGTTGTCGTTTCCACGCGACTGCCGATGGTCGTCAACTTTTCAGTCATGTTTGCGGTTTTTGTCATTGGACACCTGACACCGGTTCTGGTTCAATCAAGTGTTCAACATGAAGAACTGGAGTTTGTCTCCTTTGTCGCAAGGCTGTTCGCAACCGTGCTGCCTCAATTGGACGCCTTCAACATGTCAGCCTACATTGTTACCGGCTCTGTCGTGCCACCGGTCTACTTGGGACTGACGGCTTTGTACGGATTTGCATACTGCACCGCTGCAATTCTTCTTGCATTCATTCTGTTTGAAGATCGCGATCTTGCCTGATTCCGATTCAACGTAGCAAACAACCAGTAGCGAACAACCAGCATCAAACAACCATACCAGGTGATGCCATGCCTGTTTGCCTTGTAGCTTGTAGCGGATGGACATTCGCCGGTTCTCTGTGAATCGTACGAAAGCAAAAGAATCGCGAACTCGTCCAGCGTTTGAGAATGGTTTGAGAATAATTCGGCCCCGGTTTTGAGCCTCGCTATCGGGTGACCTTTGGCTGGATTCTCCAGATTCTCAGGACATTCGGCACCGCCTGATCAAGCGTAATCGACTCGCCACTGATTTGCTGAATCGCCCACTTGGCCGCCTGTCCTTCCCGGCTGGCACTGACTGACTGTTCCGCCAGTTTCTTCAACCCCTCCAACTGGGAACTGGCTTTGATCCGCCCCAGCGAGATGGTGCTCATATAAACGACAACACCGATCTCCGGTTTCATTGATGAAGCCGCTTTTATGCGGCCCATCAATTGGCTCGCGAATCGGTCGTCCTGATCATCAGCCAACAGATGGCCAAGCCCCCAAATCGCCGCTCCCCGGGAAAGACGCTGATACCGTCGACGATCCTGGAAAGGAATATACTGCCGCATCAGAGGAATCGCCTGGCGGTATTTCATGACAGCCATCGCTTCAAACAGATGCGCGACCTGTCGATCAACAGCCTGCAGGTTCTCACCTTTCGGCCTGGAAGTCTGAAGCTGGGCCTGTGCCAACATCGCAGGTAATGTCGATTCAAGGGCAATTTTTTTCAGCGCCCATGCGGAGGCAATCATCACTTCGGGGCGATCGGAGGAGATCAGTTGCACCAACCGCTCGGCTGCCGGCTCGTACTCAAGTTGGCCAAGAATCAGGCAGGCCTGTTCCTGTCCCCGCCACTGATCCGAATTCAGAACACCAACAACGCGATCCACGACAACAGTTTTGTATTCCTGATTCTTCACATGCTTAAGCAGTGAGCCCCGAATGAAGTCGCGAAGTTTGGGATCGGGATCATGAAGATGACCCGCCAGATTTACCAGTCGGTCTGCATTCGGCAAAGCGTCCAGACATTCCGCAGCGGCCTGGCGAATGTTGACGTCCGAATGCTTCCATGCCCGGGGAGACAAATCGAGAACGAGTGCAGGATCGATCTCCAGCAATCTTCTGATCGCCGCCGCTGCCACCGGAGCGGAGGAATCATCAAAGAGCTGAACAAGCAACTTCTGAGCCTGCTTTGATCGATGCCTTTCCAATAATGCGACTGCACATAACCGGTTGATGAGAGGTGAATTTTCGGTCTCCATCAATTTTCGGGCATCCTGCTCAAGACCACTTTCAGCAATCTGTCCTGCTGCTTCTGCAGCCGCAAGTCGAACATCCCGGGAACGATCGTTGGAGTGGACAATTTTCATCAAATCTTCCAGCGCCTGTTTATCTTTTTCCTGCCCGCACCCCCGACACGCCATGATCAGTTCACGCCGAAAGACCGATCGGTCTTTGAAACGCGACCTCCAAACCGATAACACCGGTTGATAATTCCACTTCGCCAGGGCAGGCTCAACCAACATGCGGAATTGTGATCCCGACTTTTGGGAGCAATTGAATAATTCATCGGCCGCCTCTCGGGCATCCAGTTCAACAAGAAGTCGAGCCGCGATACTCCGCACCGTTTCACTCTCATCCTGCAGCAACTTTCGCAGTTCAGGAACAGCCGCTTTCACCTCCTCAAACCCTCTGCTCCAGGCAACAGATAGATCGTTGGCAGCCGCCAGGCGATGGCTTGCATCGGAACCTCGAAGGGCCGTTCGCCATAACTCGACGATATTTTCGGGCAAGACATCCGGGTTTTTCGGAACCTCAAGGGCTGGATCGGAAAACATCAGATACGGAGGAAACCACTGCCCGGTTTCCTCGGCTTCTCCCGCAATTAAAACTGTTCCAGAGACCACCCCGTTCAGCAGGATCGAACCCGCGATGAGAAAAAAGGGAAGTTTCATGCGAAGCGACAGCGGTAAAAAACACGAATCAGTGAAAAACATGTGCAATAACATCTTCCGGATTACTCTGGACGTGAAATTCTGTAGGATTGCCCGAGCAGCACGATCAGACTGATAAGGGAGGTGATGCCCATGAACCACCAGTTTGCGGGTATCAAATCATAATTCTGAAATCCTTCCAGTCGAATCACGGAAAATGCCGTGGCGATCGGATTGATAACCAGAACCTGCTCCACAAACGAATGCCCAAAAGGATCACCTCTGCCCAGCCAGATTAAAAGAGGAACCCCGCAAATGACGAGCAAGGCAGTATAAGAGGCGACCGTTGCAGAAGCGGCACGCCGAAACAGACATCCGACCGCTGCACTTAACAGCATGCAGAACAACGCGGTGAATAGCAGGCAGAGCACAACCCTTTCAACCTGATCCCGCAGCCCGGGGGAAATATAAACCATCACGATGTAACCGGGTAGCGTTGCGCACATCACCAGAGCCAGCGTCAAAATGACGGACAGCATTTTTCCCCAAACAATTCGATAAACCGGCATGGTAGTCAATTGCAACAGGACCCAGCCGCCCGTTTCACGTTCTGTCGCGATAAGCCCCGAAGTCAGACTGGGAGTCAATAGCACCAACAGCGAAACCTGCAGCAACACCATGATTCCGCCAATCGTGGCAACATCCCAACTGATTGTCCGTGTGGTTGTAAGAATCGCCATCCCCAGCGATAGCAGAATACAAATTGAGACCAAGCGCAACAGCCAGTGCAGTCGGCCGAATCGACGACAGCGAAACTCCTTGACCATCACCGGATTGGTCAAGGGGCCGATCAGTCTGGCTCTTCTCCGGGGATCGATTAAAAACATGGAACGGCGAATAATTCGCGTGGAAAGATTCTGGTCATCAACCATCGTCCCTGCATCACGCGATCGATCAAACAATCTGTGATTCAGACGGCGAACCGTCCAGAGGGATGATATCACGGAAATTCCCATTGCCAGAAAAGAGAAGCGGGCAGTCACATTTACACTGTCAGCAACACCCCGTGCACCGATATCACCCGCTCCCAATAACTGCATCAGTGCGGCAACAGGAGAAAGCGAACGAAGCCACTCAACTGCTTCTCCCGTCAAACCGCTGGAACCGACAAAGAAATAATGCGGAATGAGCGATAAAAAGGAAAGGGAGAGAACAACTGCATAAGTCCAACGGATAGCCGCATCGATCGAATCTGCCAATGTGCTGATCAGCAGCCCAAGCGTTGCACAGAGCAGAACGGTCAGTAGCAGAATTCCGTACGCTCCGGCAACTTCGCGCATCAGCGAGACACCACCGAGAGTGAAACACGCCACCGCGGCTGGCAGACTTAGCAGAAGCAACAATAAAGCGATTCCAACTTCACCGATGAGCTTACCAAAATAAATTCGCCAAGGCCCGAGTGGTGAATTAAGCAGCAAGGCAAGAGTGCCACTTCGTTTCTCCTTAACCAGTGCCGTTGCCGGAAAAACAGGGAACAGAAACAGCATCGTCATCAACAGACCGCCAGTAAATAACCGAAAAATCTCCAAGGAGCGGGTTCCGCTGACAGCTATTCGCTCATCTGTCGGCCAACGCAGGGCGATCAACAGACCAAGCAGCAGAGGCAGTCCGCAAAGCGTCACCATGCTCCACCGCTGTCGGAGGAAGCCGGTCAACTCACGTTGCAAAACGGGATTATTCATATCGGTTGCCGTCCTCAATATGTCTCTATCTGTAATGCGTAATATGCCTCTATCCGTAATGCGTTTGTAATGGATAACGCACTCAAAACCTGCACGCTCTCAATGCTGTCCATCGGAATCGCCTGTTCAATCAGATCAAACCTGCTGTTCCGCAGGCTCCGCAGTAGCCGCTTCACTTGATTCACGAGTGAACGAAATGAAGGCTTCCTCGAGATCTGTCTGAAGTTCACGAAATTGGGTCACATGCACGCCTGCCAAAACCAGTGCCGCAAGCAAAACGGAAAGCTCGACCTCGGTTTTGCAAATGCGACACCGAACGGTCATTTCTGTGTTCGCTACGACAACCACACCCCCCTGCTCTAATT